>NZ_SSXA01000027.1 GCF_021698975.1 Blastococcus sp. KM273128
CCGGGCTACCGCGTCCTCACCACACCACCGGCACCACCGCCAGCACCACCGGACCCGGACGACGACCCGCCACCGTTCTGACGGCGCGGCCGGTCCGCCCGCCCCGAGCCGCGCTGACCGGGTGGGCGGGGCCGGCGGTGACCGGCATGCAGGCCGAACAGGCGACGAGGCCTATCCCCAGTAGAGGCGGAAGCCCACGCGCCGCCGGCCGTCCTCGGTCAGCGTGGACATGTCGACGATCTGCCGGGCCTGCACGTCGACCGGGTCGTCCGACAGGAGCTCGAGGTACCGCCGGTGCTCGGCCAGCGAGGCGACCGCCGTCTCCACCTGGTCGCTGACGTCGACCTCGTGCGGCGGATCGGTCAACTCCCCCACCGCGATGTACTGGACGCCCGACCACCGCTCCTCGGTGAGCTCCGGGAAGATCCACTCGTTGCCCGCATCGGCCACGGCGTCCAGCACGGACTGCCCGAGGGCCTGGTGGTCGGCGGAGTTCAGGTAGGCCGGTGACACCCCCGGCGGGCTCCACGTCGGCCCGAAGTACCCGGTGACCACGAGCTCGGGCCGGTGCCGCCGGATGGCCGCGGCCAGATCACGGCGCAGGTCGGGGCCGGCGACCAGCACGCCGTCCCGGTGGTCGAGGAACTCCACCTCGCTGACCCCGACGACCGCCGCCGACCGGCGCTCCTCCTGCTCGCGCAGCGGCCCGGCCTCCGCCGGCGGGACGCCGGCCATCCCCGCCTCGCCGCGGGTCGCCAGCAGGTAGTGCACCTCCTTGCCCGCTGCCGTCCAGGTGGCGACGGCGGCGGCGAGGCCGTACTCGATGTCGTCGGGGTGGGCAGCCACGACGAGGGCGCGCTGCCAGTCGTCGGGCATCCGGGTGGGCGGCATGCGCCCCTGCTGCCCGGGTGCACCGCGTCGAAACCTCAGCGCGCCGTCGCCCCGGCCGGCGGCGCGGCACGGACCAGCAGCAGCACCAGCAACCCCCCGGCGACGCCGGCGACCCCGCAGGCCACGAACAGCGAGCCCAGCCCGTCGGCGTAGGCGACGCCCAGGACGTCGGCCAGACCGGCCCGGGCGGCCGGCTCGGCGTTCGCGATCAGTTCCGGAGCCTGCCCCGCCGACAGCGCCGACGCCGTCCCACCCGGCGCGGGGACCTCCCGCATCCGGAGCGTCGCCGCCGCCGCGCTGGTGAACACCGTGCCCAGCGCGGCCACCCCGATGGCGAACCCGAGCTGCCGGGCCGTGTTGACCGCGCCCGAGGCCATGCCGCTGCGCTCCCGCGGCACGGTAGCCAGCGCCGCCGACGCGAGCGTCGGGTTGGCCATCCCGACCCCGACGCCGAGCACGGCGAGGCCCGCGACGAGGGTCCGCCACGACGAACCCGCGTCGACGACCGACATCAGCAGCGCGCCGCTCCCGATGAGCAGCAGCCCGCCTCCCAGCACGAACCGCGGCGGCAGCGTCTGCAGGTACCGCCCGCCACCCGCCGCCACCCCGAAGCTCAGGGCCGACAGCGGGATGAACACGAGCCCGGCCTGCAACGGGGACAGCCCGCAGATCGACTGGAGCCACAGCGAGATGTAGATGAGCTGCGCGAACGCCGCACCGTTGAGCAGCAGCGCGGCCAGCATGATGCCGCTGAAGGAGCGGTCGCGGAACAGCCGCACGTCGAGCATCGGCGCGGCCCGGCGCCGCTCGACCGCCACCCAGGTGGCCAGCACGAGCAGCCCCCCGACCATCGGCCCCCACGAGCCGGGACGGCCCCAGCCCTCGGCGGCCGCGCGGACCAGCCCGAGCACCAGCGCCCCGGCACCGAGGCTGAAGAGGGCGATCCCGGGCACGTCCGGTCGCGGAGCCCCGGGGTGCCGCGCCTCCTGCACCACGCTGAGGGTGAGCGCCACCGCCAGCACGCAGACCGGCAGGTTGACGAAGAAGATCCAGCGCCACGAGAGCTCGGTCAGCGCGCCGCCGATGATCGGCCCGAGCGCCGCCGAAGCCCCGACCACCGCACCCCAGACGCCGAACGCCGTGCCCCGGTCGCGCCCCTCGTAGCTGGTGTTGATCAGCGCGATGGTGGTCGCGAACATGATCGCCCCGCCGATGCCCTGGACACCCCGCGCGGCGATCAGCCAGCCCGGTCCCGGGGCGAGGCCGCAGGCCAGCGACGCCAGCGCGAACAGCACCAGCCCCACGACGTACAGCCGGCGTCGCCCGTACAGGTCCGCCAGCGACCCCGATCCCAGGACGAGGGCCGCCAGGGCCAGGGCGTAGACGTCGACCACCCACTGCAACTGGGTGAACGAGGTGTCGAGGTCGGTGGCGATGTCGGGCAGCGCGACGTTCACGATCGTGACGTCGATCAGGAGCATGAAGGTGCCGGTGCAGATCGCAACCAGCGGGAGCCACGGGCGCACCGGTCAGCAGTGCCCGGTCGGTGCAGTCTGCAACCGACCTGCCCGGGAGACCTGCGTCATGCGCGGCCGCGGGCCACCCGGAGCGCTGCCGCCACCAGCGGGACCTGCAGGGGCAGCCGCACCGCGGCCGCGGCCAGCACCGGCGGCCGCCCCCGCCCGAGCCGGAGGTGGTGCAGGTGCGCGGGCACGAACGCCAGCAGCAGCGCCGCGGCCGACCACCCGCCGGCCCACCGGGTGCGCGGGGCGGCGAGCAGCGCCGCGGCACCGATCTCCGCCACGCCGCTGCCCAGCACCCAAGCGCGCGCCGGCCCGAGCTCCGGCGGCACCAGCCACTCGTAGGTGCGCGGGCGCACCAGGTGCAGCACCCCCGAGCCGCCCAGCAGGGCCGCCAGCCACGTCGCGCTCCCCGGCTTCCGCATCCGCCCACCGTAGGGTGACCCGCCGTGGGCGCCCTCGACCTGCTGCTGGTGGCCGGGGTGGCCCTCCTCGCGGGGAGCGTGAACTCCATCGCCGGCGGTGGGTCGCTGATCCTCTTCCCCACGCTCGTGGCGCTCGGGCTGGGCACCGTCGAGGCGAACGTGACCAACTCCGTCGCCCAGTGGCCGGGCTACCTCGGCGGCGTGGTGGGCTTCCGCCCGGAGTACCGCGGCCAGCGAAGCCGGCTGATCCGGTTCTCCGTGGTGGCCGTCCTCGGCGGGACGCTCGGCAGCATCCTGCTGCTGGTCCTGCCGTCCGCGGCCTTCGAGCTCGTCGTCCCCGTCCTGGTCCTGCTGGCCAGCCTGCTCCTGGCGGTGCAGCCGCTGCTCACCCGCCGGCTCGGACGTCGCGGGGACGCCGGCGGTCGCCCGGACCCCTGGTGGCTCTACGTCGCGCTGTTCCTCGCCACCGTCTACGGGGGTTACTTCGGCGGCGCCCTCGGCGTCATCCTCGTCGGCGTCCTGGGCCTGGGGCTGGGCCGCCTCAAGCTCGCCAACGCCCTCAAGTCGGCCATCTCCGCGGTGACCGCCACCGTCACCCTCGTCGTCTTCGGCTTCTTCGGGGACGTGCACTGGGCAGCGGTGGGCGTCGCCGCACCGGCGAGCCTCGTCGGCGGCTTCCTCGGCGCGCGGATCGCCACGCGCATCCCGGCGACGCCGCTGCGGGTCGTCATCGTCACCGTCGGCGTGGCGGTCTCGGTCTACCTGTACCTCCGCAGCTGACCCGGGCGGCGCCTGACCCCGACGGGTGACCGGTCCGCTCCCGGGTTCACGCCGGCGCCGACGGGGCCGATACCGGGACCATGCCTGGTCGCGTGCACTCCCGGCTCTTGCCCGGAGCGCCCCGGTGGCTGCTGGGCCTCGTCGCGCTCGTCGCCCTGCCCACCGCGCTGCTCGCGACCGCCACCCGGCTGGCCCCGGGCACCACCGCCCCCGACCCGCGGCTCTTCCTCCCGCTGCTCCTGGTCCTGCACGTGCTGCTGCTCGCCCTGCTCTGGTGGCGGGTCCGCAGCGTGGCCACCGAGCTGCCGGTGTGGAACCGGTTCGCCCTGGGCGCGGCGGTCTTCCTCCTCTGCGTGGCGGCCTCCGCCGTCCTGCAGTTCGTGCCCGTACCTCGTGCCGTGGCCCTCGCGCCGCTCTACTGGAGCGGCGCGCTGGTCTTCCCCCTCTGGTACGGCGCCCTCGTCCGGTGGAACCGCCACAGCACCAGCACCGCCGACCCCAACGACGCCCTCAACGGCATCTCCGCGATCCTGGCGATCGTCGCGATCCTCGACGTGGCGCTGAACCGGCCGGGCACCCGGCTCGGCGAGCTGCCCTGGTGGGAGCTGCAGGCGGTGTTCGCCCAGCTCGCCGTCGGGGCGGTGGTGCTCGGCACCGCGCTCACCCTGCCGTCCCTGAGCGGCATGGGGCGCGACCCGCGCACCTGGCTCATGGTCGCCGCGCAGGCCCTCTGGGTGGTGAGCGCGATCGGCACGCTGGTGGCGGGCGGGCAGGCCGACGGCTGGGGGCCCGTCGCGCACCCGCTGGTCATCCTCTGCCTCGCCGTCGCGGCCACCTGCCGCTCCCGCCGCTCGGCCCCCCGGCCCGCGGACGCAGGGGCGGCCACCATCGGCGCCTTCGTCGTCATCCTCGCCGCCACCGGCACCCTGGCCGTCGGCGCCCTCGTCGACGCCACCCCGCTGGGCATCTGGTGCGCCGGGGCCGCTGCCGTCGGCGCCGGGCTGCGCATGGCGGTCAACGTCCGCGACCTCGCCCAGCTCACCGCCACCCGCCGGGAGGCGCTCACCGACGAGCTGACCGGTCTGGCCAACCGCCGCGCGCTGCTGCGCCACGTCGAGGAGCTCACCGCCGAGGGGACCCCGGTCGCGCTCGCCCTGCTCGACGTGGACAAGTTCAAGGAGGTCAACGACGCGCTCGGGCACGCCGCCGGCGACGAGCTGCTCGGCCTGGTGGCCCGGCGGCTGGAGCCTGCGCTCCGCGCCGGCGACCTGCTCTGCCGGCTCGGGGGCGACGAGTTCGCCGTGGTGGCCGCCCTCGAGCCGCAGGACCCGCAGACCGAGGCCGCGCTCGCGCTCGGCACCCGGCTGCACGGCTGCATGACTGCCCCGTTCCCCGTCGAGGGCATGGTCGTGCACGTGTCGGCGAGCATCGGGGTGACCACGACCGGCAGCGACGCCGCCGGTTCTGCCCAGCTGCTGCGCCGCGCGGACGTGGCCATGTACGACGCCAAGCGCACCGGGATCGGCGTCGTCCGCTACGACGGCGACCGGCACGCCGACAGCAGCGGCCACCTCGCCCTCGTCGAGGAGCTGCGCCGTGCTCTCCCCGCCGGGCAGCTCGTGCTGCACCACCAGCCGCAGGTCGACGTCCGGACCGGGCGCGTGCACGGCGTCGAGGCGCTGGTGCGCTGGGCCCACCCGGAGCGCGGCCTGCTGGGGCCCGCCGACTTCCTGCCGCTGGCCGAGGTGCACGGGCTGATGGGCCCGCTCACCGAGGCCGTGCTCGCCCGGGCGGTGGAGCAGCTCGCCGACTGGCGCAGCCGCGGTCTGGAACTGCGCATGTCGGTCAACCTGTCGGCGAGCAACCTGCTCGACGCCGGGCTGCCCGCCCGCATCGGCGCCCTCCTCGACGAGCACGGCGTGCCCGCCGCGGCCCTGGTGCTCGAGGTGACCGAGACCGTGCTGCTCACCGACCCCGACCGCAGCCTCGCCGTCATCGGCGCCCTGGCCGAGCTGGGCACCCCGGTGAGCATCGACGACTTCGGCACCGGCTACTCGTCGCTGGCCTACCTCCGCGACATGCCCGTGGCCGAGCTCAAGCTCGACCGGACGTTCACCGCCGATCTGCTCACCGATCCCCGCACCGAGGCGATCGTCGCCAGCACCATCGCGCTGGCCCACCGGCTCGGTCTGCACGTGGTCGCCGAGGGCGTCGAGCAGGAGGCCACCCTGGACCACCTCGAGCGCTTGGGATGCGACACGAGCCAGGGCTACCTGCACTCGCGGCCGGTGCCCGCCGAGGCGCTCGAGGCGTGGCTCGCCGGCCTGGGGGCGCCCGCCCGCTGAGCGCCGGCGGTGGTCAGCGCAGGTGCGCGGTGTCGTTCAGCAGCCGCACCGACGAGCGCCCGTCGGAGGACCAGGCCACCGTGCACAGCGAGGCGGCCTCCAGGAACACCCGGTGGACGACGTCGTCGCCCGCACCCAGCCCGGCGGCCAGCAGCAGCTTGATCGGCGTGACGTGGCTGACCACCAGGACCGTCCGCCCGGCGTGCCGGTCGAGGACCCGCTGCCGCGCCCGCGCCACGCGGCGGCCCACGTCGGCGATCGACTCCCCACCGGGGGCGGCCACCGCCACGTCGGCCATGAACCGGCGCACCGCCAGCGGGTGCCGGGCCCGCGCCTCGTCGGCGGTGAGCCCCTCGAGGTCGCCGAAGTCCAGCTCGACCAGGTCGTCGTCGAGCTCGACCGGCAGGCCCAGGCGCGCGGCCACGATCTCGGCGGTCTCCCGGGTCCGGCGCAGCGGCGAGGCGACGACCACCTCGATGCCCAGCTCGGCCGCCCGCTCGCCGGCCGCCTCGGCCTCGGCCCGGCCGGTGCGCGACAGCGCCAGGTCGTTGCGGCCGCTGAACCGGCGCTCGGGGGTGTGCTCGGTCTGCCCGTGCCGCAGCAGGTGCGTCACGGTGGTGACGACGGGCGCCGGCTCCGCGGTCGGCTGGACGTCGTCCTCGGCCACCGTGGGCTCGGCGGCGGCGTCGCGGTGCACCGGCCGGCCGTCCATCGCGCTGTTGGCCAGCGCGTCGGCGGCACCGTTCTGGGCGCGCGGCACCCAGGTGTAGCGGACGCCGCCGAGCTTGCGGGCGATCGCGCGGGCCTGCAGCGCGAGCTGCTGCATGTCCGGGTGCTTGATCTTCCAGCGGCCCGACATCTGCTCCACGACGAGCTTGGAGTCCATGCGCACCTCGACCTCGGCGGAGGCGTCGAGGTCCAGCGCCGCCTGCAGCCCGGCGACCAGCCCGCCGTACTCGGCGACGTTGTTGGTGGCGCGGCCCACCGACGCGGCGCGCTCGGCCAGCACCCGCCCGGTGTCGGCGTCGCGCACGAGGGCGCCGTAACCGGCCGGACCCGGGTTCCCCCGCGAACCGCCGTCGGCCTCCACGACGAACCGGCGGCTCACAGGCCGCTCTCGGCGGTCCGGACCAGGATCCGCCCGCAGTTCTCGCACCGGACCACCTCGTGCGGGTCGGCGTTGCGGACCGCCGCCAGCTCGCGGCCGTTGAGCTCGATGCGGCACCCCTGGCACTGGCGGGCGCGCAGCATCGCCGCGCCGGTCGTGCCGGTCTGCGTGCGCACCCGGTCGTACAGCGCCAGCAACGGCGCGGGCAGGCCCCCGGCCACCGCGGCCCGGGCGCTCTCGTGCCGGCCGGTGCCGTCGGCGATGTCGGCGAGCGCGTCGTCGCGCAGCTGCTCGGCCCGCTCCAGCTCGCCGCGCGCCTGCTCGCGCGCCTCCTGGGCCGCCCGCAGCGTCGCCTCGGCGGTCTCCAGCCGCTCCATGAGCTCGAGCTCCTGGTCCTCCAGGGTCGACTGCCGCCGCGCCAGGGACTCCAGCTCCAGCTGCAGGCTCGTCGTCTCCCGCGCGCTGATCCCGCCGGCGTCCAGGCGCTGCTGGTCGCGCGTCGCGCGCTGCCGGACCGTCTCGACGTCGGCCTCGAGGCGGGCCACCTCGCGCTGCAGGTCGCGCACCTCGGTCTCGGCCCGGACGACGTCGTCGGCGAGCGTCCGCTCGGTCTCCGCCGCCGCCTCCACGGCGGCCGCCTCCGGCAGGGTCCGCCGCCGGTGGGCGAGCTGGGTCAGCGCGACGTCCTCCGCCGCGAGCTCCAGGAGCTTCTGCTGCTCGAAATGGTCCACCTTCACGTGGTCAACCTACCTGTGCACCCACCTGCCCCGGCCTCCGTGCAGGGGCCCGCCGCGAGCGTGCGAGCGGTGGGGGGCACGGGGGTCTTTCTGCTACCTGCGGGCCGATCAGCGCAGCGCCAGCTCGGCCTCCACCGCGGCGACAGCGGCACCCGGGGCGGGCAGCCCGCCGGAAGCCAGCACCACGCCGTCCACGACCAGGGACTTCACGGCCATACCCGCGCGCACCGAGCGGCGCAGCGCGGCGCCCCGCAGCCCACGGCGGCGCCCGGCCCGGACCAGCTCCGGGACCAGCCACAGCTAGTTCGACGGCGACACCACCTCGATGGCGACGTCGTCCGGGAGCCGGGCACGCAGCGCGCGGTAGACGTCGCCGACCGCGTCCGACGCCGGGACGTGGCAGTGCGAGCCGCCCTCGTCGAAGGGCCGGACGTCGCCGCTGCAGCAGCCGCCCCCGCCGACGGGCGCCCGCGCCCCCCGGACGAGGACGACCCGCGAGGTCACCGGCGGTCGTCCTGGTCGGCCCCACCCAGCGGGACGTCGGAGGTCGCCTCGTCGGGGTTGGCCCGGGCGACGACGGACTCCCGTCCGGTGCCCGTTCCGTCGACAGGCACCGCCGGCCGCTCCCGCCGGGCCGCGAGCAGCGCGATCGCCGCCTCGACGATCAGCCACACCGCCAGCACGAAGATCAGCGCGTCCAGCGGCGCGAGCACCCACTGGTCGTCGCGGACGAAGTTGCGCAGGTTCACGAGCAGCGCCCACGTGGTCATGACGAGCAGGAACACCAGCGGGATGAGCGCAGCGATCGGGTTGCGACCGCGCCGCGTGACCCACACCGCGACGACCGAGAGCGCGAGCCCCGCCGTCAGCTGGTTGGTGGTGCCGAACAGCTGCCACAGGACGCCGAAGGTGTAGCCGGCCTCCCCGCCGCCGGGCAGCAGCGCCATGGCCAGCGGGATGACCACCGCGACCGTGGTGGCCACCGTCAGGTTGCGCGACAGCGCCCGCACCCCGATCAGCTCACCGATCTCCTGGACGACGTAGCGCTGCAGCCGGACGCCGGTGTCCATCGTCGTCGCCGCGAAGCTGATGACGACGACGGCGGCGAAGATCGTCGCGAGGTCGAGCGGGATGGCCAGGTTGTTGGCGAACTGCGCGACGCCGTTGACGAAGTTGCCGACCGCGCCGCCCGAGGCGGTGGCGAAGTCGGGGTACAGCGCCTCCCAGTCGGCCTGCGACGCGGCGACCCCGGAGGTGGCGGCCAGGACGGCGCCGGTGGCCAGGGAACCCTCGCCGACGGCGCCCATGTAGCCCACGTAGCGGGCGTCGGGCTCCTTGTCGAGCTGCTTGGACGTGGTCCCCGAGGAGACCAGCGAGTGGAACCCGGAGATCGCCCCGCAGGCGATGGTGATGAAGAGGAAGGGGAAGAAGCTGGGCGAGCCCTCGGGCACGTCGTTGACCACCGGCGCCGCGATGGTGTTCATGCCGACGATCACGCCGAGGCCGATGACGCCGAGGGCGATGAACAGCTGGTGGCTGTTGATGTAGTCGCGCGGCTGCAGCAGCACCCACACCGGGATGCGCGAGGCGATCCAGGTGTAGATGAACAGCAGCACGACCCAGACGTTGCGCGTCTGCTCCACGCCGAGCGCCTCGGCGAGCCCGTCGAGCGAGATCGGGAAGGCGTTGCCGACCAGGATCAGCGCGTACAGCACGATCACGCCCGCGATCGACGGCAGCAGCGCCGAGGAGCGGGTCCGGTAGATGTACACGCCGATCGCGATGGCCAGCGGGATCTCCAGCACGATCGGGATGACCGCGCCGGGGTTGGCGACGAACAGGTTGCCGATGACGACGGCGAACACCGCGCGAATTAGCGTGAGCAGAAAGAAGATGGTCGCCAGAAGGAGCTTGCACGGACAGGCTTAGTGAAGTCGTCGGCCAGGGTGCCGATGTTCGCCGACAATTCGCAAAGGACGGGACCCAACTCGACCCAACGATCGTCGGGTCGGGTTGGGCCTCGCGATGAGATATGACCTGCTGGTGTCAAGCGCAGCGGTGGTTCGGGCAGTGACCGTAGAGCGAGTAGCCCGTGATGTGGGGATAGGGATTGTAGTTCCACACAGGCCGGCATTCGTATGTGCTCCACGAACCTACCGCCACTGATGCGCTCCCGACAGCGGTGCACGACGCCTTTGAGGCATACCAGCCATAGTAAGTGTGTGCCTGTGCCGCGCCGGGCGTGAGCATTACTGCAAGTGACGCCAGGGCAGAGACTGCGAGCAGTCTCGCGGATACACCTTTTGCCGTTGAGCTCTTCAATGCAGACATCGCGGACTCCTTGGCTTATTGGCGGTATTGCGGATGAAGGGAAGCTGGCAGTGATCCAGCTCACAGTCAAGATGCCGTGGGCGTGTCGGTAGCGACACGCGCCATCCTCGATCGAAGCGGGATGAGAGTCCTGACTTCGCCCATGCCAAATCGTGCGCTTGCGGGGGCCGCAAGCTCCGTTGATGTGTTGTCGTTGGTCGACGCGCGACACCACGGCCCGTAGGTCGACGGCCGCAGCCGAAGGAACCGCGGCCGCGGGGTCAGCCCGCGCGGGCGCTCCAGGGGTCGGTCCGCGCCGCTGCGACGGCGACCTCGACCGCGCCGTCGAGGTCGCGGCGCAGCCGGTCGGCGGCCACCGGCAGCCAGGGCCACTCCGAGGCCCAGTGCGCGACGTCGCACAGCGCCGGCCCCGGCACCTCCCGCGCGTCGGAGACCGGGTGGTGCTTCAGGTCGCTGGTGAGCAGCACATCGGCCCCGGCCCCGGCCGCTGCGCCCAGCAGCGAGCCCCCGCTGCCGCCGCACACCGCGACGGTGGCGATCCGCCGGTCGGGGTCCCCGGCCGCCCGCACGCCCCCGGCCGTGGCCGGCAGGGCCGCGGCCGCGTGCTCGGCGAAGGCCCGCAGCGTCATCGGCTCCGGCAGCCGGCCCACCCGGCCGAGCCCGGCGCGCGGGTCCGCGGGCGAGGGCTCCAGCGGCACGGCGTCCAGGAGGCCGAGCGCGCCGGCCAGCGCGTCGTTGACCCCGTGCTCCGGGGCCCGGTCGGCGTTGGTGTGCGCGACGAACAGCGCGGCCCCGGCCCGGACCAGCCGGTGCACCAGCCGGCCCCGCGGGTCATCGGCGGGCACGCCGTGCACCGGGGTCAGGAACAGCGGGTGGTGCGTGACGAGCAGCTGCGCGCCGGTCGCCACCACCTCGTCGACGACGGCGGCCGTCGGGTCCACCGCGAACAGCACCGAACGCACCGGCTCGGCGGGATCCCCGCACACCAGGCCGACGGCGTCCCAGCTCTCGGCGAGGGCGGGGTCGTAGCGGGCGTCGAGGGCGGCGAGGACCTTCCCGAGCTGCACGGTCACGGCTGGTCAGCGTAGGCGTGGCCGCGCGCCGCCGGTCCGCCGGAATGCCAAGCTCCCCCCGTGGGCGAGCGGCGGCGTCGGGAGCGGACGCTGCGGGCCCCGGCCTGGCTCGAGGAGCTGGTGCGCACCACTCCCCCGCCGGTGCCGTGGCGCGACGTCGCCCGGTTCGCCGTCTCCGTCCCCGCGCCCCTGGCCCTCGCCGTCGCGGTGGGCGGCGGGCTGGAGCCCGGCGACGCGCTCGGCGCCGGGGTGTTCGGCACGATCGGCGCCCTCGCGGCGAGCCTGGCGCCCCAGCCCGGGCCGCTGCGCGAGCGGCTGCGCCGGACCCTCGCCGCCACCGCGTTCGGCACGCTCGGCCTGCTGGTGGGCCAGTACGCCAGCGGTGGCGGCTGGGCACCGGTCGTCGTCATCGCCGCGCTGTCGGCCGCCGCCGCGCTGATCAGCGCGGTCAGCGCCGCGCTCTCCCTGGGGGCGCTGCAGCTGCTGGTCTACACCGCCCTCGCGTCGGGGCTGGAGACACCGCTGCCGGTCGCCGCCGAGGTCGGCTTCTTCCTCTGCGGAGCGGCGTGGGCGACGGTGGTGACCCTCGCGCAGGCCCGCACCGAGCCGCTGGACCCCGACCGGTCGGCCGTCGCGGCGGTGTTCACCCGCATCGGCGAGCTGCTGGCGGCGGTGGGTGACGACGCGGCACCCGAGGCCCGCCGGGCGCTCACGAAGGCGCTCAACGCGGCCTACGACCGGGTGATCCGCAGCCGCAGCAGGTCCTCCGGTCGCAGCCGCGAGCTCTCCGAGCTGGCCGGGGTGCTCAACGCCGCCGCCCCGCTCGTGGAGGGTGCGGTGGCGGCTGCCCGCGCGGGGGTGCCCGCCGACCCGGACGACGTGACCGCCGTGCACTCCCTGGCGACGGCGGTCGCCGGCAGCGGAAGGCTCACCGAGCAGCGGCCGGGCCCGCTGGAGGAGGGCCACCCCGCCGTCCGGGCCGTGCGCCACGGCGTCCGGCTGGTGTGGAACGTGGTGGGCGACCCCGAGGAGCGGGCCGGCGCCGCCGCGGCGGTGCCGCGGCGGGACACCCGCACGCGCCTCCAGGACCTCGCCGACCGGACGCTGGCCAGCGCCGACGCCCGGGCCTTCGCCGTCCGCCTGTCGCTGTGCATGACCGTCGCCGAGATCGCCCGCCAGTACCTGCCGATCGAGCGGCCGTACTGGGTGCTGCTCACCGTCGCGATCGTCCTGAAGCCCGACTTCGGATCGGTCTTCACCCGCGCGGTGCAGCGCGGCGCCGGAACGCTGCTCGGGGTGCTGCTCGGCTCCGCGCTGCTCGCGGTGCTCCCCCGCGACGGCTGGGTGCTGGTGGCGCTGGCACTCGCGGCCGGCGTGCTGCCGTGGGCGCGCGACGCGAACTTCGGGTTGTTCTCGGTGTTCCAGACGCCGCTGATCATCCTGCTGCTCGACCTCGCGCTGCCCGGCGGGCCGGGGGTGGTCGGCGCGCGGCTGCTCGACACCCTCATCGGCTGCGCGATCGTGCTGGTGTTCGGCTACCTGCTGTGGCCGCAGACCTGGCGGGCGCCGCTCGACGAGGCGCTGCGCGAGGCCGCGCGGGCCCTCGACGCCTTCGTCGAGGCCGCGTTCACCGGCAGCCCGACCGAGCGCCGCCGCGCCCGGCGCCGCAGCTACCGCGCGCTCACCGAACTGCAGACCCAGCTGCAGCGGCGGCTGGCCGAACCACCGCCGATCAGCACGCGCGCCGCGGCCTGGTGGCCGGTGATCGTGCAGCTGGAGCGCACCTCCGACGCGGTCACCGAGGCGGTCATCGCCAGCCGCGGCGGGGAGCCGGCCCCGGACCTCGCCCAGGTCGCGGTGCTGCGCCGGGCGATCCGCGGGCTCGAGGAGGACGTCCGGTCCCGCGCCGTCCCCGACGACGCCGAGCTGCACGCCGAGGGGGTGCTGGCGCCGGTGGCCCGGGAGGTCGACGCCGCCCGCCGGCTGGTGCGCGAGGCCGCTCCCGGGCGGCGCGGCGGGCACTGAGCCGCGCGCTCCTGTTGCGGCCCCCGCCCCGGGGCCCTGGGATGGCGCCGTGGCCGGCGATCCCCCGCTCCTGACCCTGCCCTCGCTCGACGAGCCGCCCCCTCCGGGCTCGCGGACGGTGACCACCGACGACGGCGTCGACCTGCACGTGGAGTTCGACGGGAAGCCCGACGCGCCGCTCACCGTCGTCCTCTCCCACGGGTTCACGGCGCGGCTGGCGGAGTGGGAGCCGCAGCGCCCGGCGCTGCGCGGCCGGGCCCGGCTCGTGCTGTGGGACCAGCGCGGGCACGGCCGCTCGGGCTGGACGCCGCTCACCCGGGCCACCATCGACCGCACCGGGCGCGACCTCGGCCAGGTGCTCGACGCCGTCGCCCCGACCGGGCCGGTGGTGCTGGCCGGCCACTCCATGGGCGGCATGAGCATCCTGGCGCTGGCGCGGCAGCGCCCGGAGCTGTTCGGCACCCGCGTCGTCGGCGCGTTCCTGCTCGCCACCTCCGCGGGCGGGCTGGTGGGCGGCCTGACCGGGTTCATCGTGGCGGTGCTGCGCCGGCTGCACCTGCTGCGGGTCTACCTCTGGCTGCTGCAGCGGATGGCCCCGGCCCTGGAGCGACGGCGCCGGCGCGGCACGGTCCTGGGCCGGCGGGCCATCCGGCGGCTGCTGTTCGGGCGTGACGACGCCGACCGGCGCTCGGTGCGCATGGTGCAGCAACTGCTGGAGGAAACCCCGTTGCCGGTGACCATGGCGTTCTACGCGACCTTCCTCGACCACGACGAGACCGAGGCGCTCGAGGTGCTGCGCCGGGTGCCGGTCACCGTGGTGGCGGCGACCCATGACCGGCTCACCCCGGAGGCGCACGGCCGGCGGATCGCCGAGGCCGTGGGCGCCGACCTGACCGTGGTCCCGGGGGCCGGGCACAGCGTCAACATGACGCGCACCGAGGTGGTCAACCGCGCGTTCACCGGGCTGCTGGACCGGGTGGAGGGCTCCGCGCGCCGGGCGGGTTGACCGGTGGCCGTCCGGGGCAGGCAGGATGTGTCCGCCGCCACAGGTCGATGTGCGTGCACGCACCACCACACCTAACGTCGGCGGCTCCGGAACCGGACGGCCGAGGAGTGAGACGTGGACCGGATGAGTGCCCTCGACAGCGGGTTCTACTTCGCCGAGAGCGAGAACACGCCCATGCACGTGGGCTCGGTGGCGGTCTTCGAGGGACCTGCCCCGAGCTACGGCGACGTCGTCCGGCTGCTGCTGAGCAAGCTGCCGCTGGTGCCGCGGTACCGGCAGCGGGTGCGCGAGGTCCCGCTGCAGCTCGGCCGCCCGATGTGGGTCGACGACCCGCACTTCCAGATCCTGTACCACGTGCGGCACACCGCTGTCCCCTCACCCGGCGGTGACGAGCAGCTGCGCAACCTGGCCGGCCGCGTGCTCGGCCAGCGCCTGGACATGGCCAAGCCGCTGTGGGAGCTGTGGCTCGTGGAGGGCCTCGCCGAGGGGCGCTGGGCGCTGATCTCCAAGGTGCACCACTGCATGGTCGACGGCGTCGCCGGCACCGACCTCATGCAGCTGATGTTCGACCTGGACCCGGACGCCACCCACGACGACCCCCGCGACTGGACGCCGCGGCGCGACCCCTCCGCGCTCTCCCTCGTCGCGGGCGCGGTCACCGAGGCGGCGACGCAGCCGCTGCGCACCCTCGCCTCCCTGCCGACGGTCGGCAGCGCCGTCAAGGGCGTGCGGGGCTGGACCGAGTCCGGCCGCACCCTCGCCCGCACCGTGCCCTCGCTGGCCAAGCAGGCGATCACCCCGACCGCCCGGTCGCTCAACGGGCACATCGGCCCGCACCGGCGGTGGGCGTGGACCCAGGGCCGGTTCGAGGAGTTCCGCACCGTGCGCACCGCGCTGGGCGGCACGGTGAACGACGTCGTGCTCACCGCGATCACCCGGGGCTTCCGCGACCTGCTCCAGGGCCGCGGCGAGCTCTCCTCGGAGCACCTGGTGGTGCGGTCGATGGTGCCGGTCTCGGTGCGGTCGCAGCAGCAGCGCGGCTCGCTGGACAACCGGGTCTCCGCCGTCTTCGTCGACCTGCCCGTGGGTGACCCGGACCCGGCTTCCCGGTTGCGCACGATCCGCGGCCAGATGGACGAGTACAAGAAGGCGATGCAGGCCGTCGACGTGCCCTCGATGATCTCGATGGGCGACTTCGTGGCCCCGACGCTGCTCGCCATGGGGGTGCGCGCCGCCATGCAGGCCGGCCAGATGTGGTGCCAGGCGGTGACGACGAACGTCCCCGGCCCGCGCGTGCCGCTGTACGTGCTGGGCAAGCGGATGTGCTCCGCGCACGCCTACGTGCCCATCGCCGGCGGGACCCGCTGCTCCATCGGGATCTTCAGCTACCTGGACACGATGACCTTCGGCATCAACGCCGACTTCGACGCCTTCCCCGACGTCGACGTCCTCTCGGGCGGGATCCGCCGCGGCATCGAGGAGCTGCTGGAGCTGGCCCGGGCCGCCGACGGGGAGGCCGGCGCCGACCGGCCCACCGGCGGGAAGCCGAGGACCTCGGCAGCCGCCCGGTGAGCCCGGGGAAGGAGCGCGGGGGCCGTGCGCGCGGGTTGACCGTCGCCGTCACCGGGCCGACCGGCACCTTCGGCGCCGGCCTGGTGCCGCTGCTCCAGGACGACGACCGCGTCGAGAGCGTCATCGGGATGGCCCGCCGGCCGTTCGACCCGGCCGAGCGCGGCTGGACGAAGATGACCTACCGGCAGGGCGACGTCCGCGACCCCGAGGCGCTGCGCGAGGCGTTCGCCGGGGCCGACGTCGTCGTCCACCTGGCCTTCCTCATCACCGGCAACGCCTCCAGGCAGACGACCCGGGCGATCAACGTCGACGGCACCCTCAACGTGTTCCGCGCGGCGGCCGCGGTCGGTGCCCGGCGTTTCGTCTACGCGTCCTCGGTCGCCGCCTACGGTTTCCACCGCGACAACCCGGAGCGGATCGCCGAGGACTGGCCGGTGCGCCCCGCCTCGCGGCTGTTCTACGCGCAGGAGAAGGCCGAGCTCGAGCAGCTGCTCGAGGAGGAGTCCGCGGCCGCCCCCGAGCTGGACCTGTACCTGCTCCGCCCGCCGGTGGTGCTCGGCCCGCACGCCGTCGGCGGCAAGGACGTGCTGCCCGGCCCGCTGGCCCCGGTGGGCCGCCGGCTCTTCGGCCGGCCGCGGCGGCTGCCCGTCCCCGTGCCGCTGCTGGTGCCGCAGCACCCGCTGCAGTTCGTGCACCAGGACGACGTCGGGCAGGCACTGCTGCTGTGCGTCCTCGGCGCCGGCCCACCTGGGGCGTACAACATCGCCGGCGAGGGTGTCCTCACCGCCGCCGACGTCGCCCGGGAGTTCGGGGCACTGGCCATCCCGCTGCCGGCCGCGCCGGCGCAGGCCGCCGCCCGCGCGTTCGCCCGGCTGCCGTTCCTGCCGCCCGCGGCGGAGTGGGTCGAGGCGGCGAGCCGGCCGGCGATCATGGACACCACCCGCGCCCGCGAGGAGCTGGGCTGGCGCCCGCGCTACACCGGCCTGGAGGCGCTGCGCGACACGCTCAGGCCCGGGAGCCGGTGAGCTCCGCGTCCCGCATCCAGTCGCGCACCTCGGCGACGAGCCGCGCCGGCTCCTGCAGCTGCGGCACGTGCCCGACGCCGGACCACTCGGCGTAGCGCCAGTCCGGGTGCCGCCGGGCGATGTCGCGGGCGGCCTCGACCGGCACCAGCCGGTCGCGGTCGCCGTGGACGAGCAGCACCGGGACGTCGATCGAGGCCATGGCGGCCCGGTAGCGGCGCGGGTCGGCGAGCACCCGGAGCAGCGAGCGGGCGGCGCCGAGGAAGGCGCGGTCCATGCCCTGGACGTCCCGCCGTTCCTCCAGCAGGGTCACCGGCCGGTCGATGACGTCGGCGGGCACGCCTTCGGGGTCGACGCCGACCAGTTCCAGCATCTCCCGCACGCGGGCCAGGGCCGAGGTCCGCTGCCGCCGCCACAGCAGGAACCGCTCCCCGACGAAGGGGATCGCGTACAGCGCGAACATGACGGCCACGCGGGGGTCGAGCGACCGGCGCCCCCCGGGGACGGCCGGGTCGAGCAGGACCAGGCCGCGCACCGCCTCCGGGTGCTCGCCGGTCTCGAGGATCGAGATCATGCCGCCCATCGAGTTGCCGACGAGCACGGCCGGCTCGCCCACCACCTCGGTGAGGAAGCGGTGCAGCACCGCGACGTTGGCCGGCACGCTGGCCGTGCGCCCGCCGGGCTCGCTGCGGCCGAAGCCGGGCAGGTCCAGCGCCAGCACGCGGCCGTGCTCGCGCAGCGCCGGGGCGACCAGGTCCCAGTTCAGGTGGGAGCCGCCCAGCCCGTGCACCAGCACCACCGGTGGCCCGTCGTCGGCTCCCCCGAAGTCGAGGTAGTGCACCGGGCCCCCGAGGTCCACCGTGCAGCTCCGCCCGGGCGTCGCGTCCTCGCGCATCCTGCTCCCTCCGTCGTCCGTACGGTGGCACGCGGTGCCGGCTGCCGCAGCACCGCCCCGTGCCGCGCAGAACCGGACGTGAGCGTCCGCTATGACCCAGGACACAGTTCGGCAACATGTGCCCGCGCGTTCCTGGCCGGCAGGTGTGAGCCAGGCCGCATCTTGGTAGGGCCCTTCCACGAATGGACGGCAGCCAGGAGGACGACGTGGCACGACTGCAGGGTGATGGTCCGGCGCTCCCGCTCTACCTGAGCGAGCCGACGCGGGCGTTCGCGGACTACGGCCTCTACCTGGCGGCCCGCCCGCTCGTCCAGCGGCTGCCGAAGGGCGACGGCCACCCCGTGCTGGTCCTCCCCGGCCTGCTCGCCGACGACGCCTCGACCTGGGTCCTCCGGGCGACGCTGCGGCGGCTGGACTACCGCGTGCACGGGTGGGGGCTGGGCCGCAACATCGGCCCGACCGCGGTCTGCGTCAACGGGATGCGCGACAAGCTCGACTACCTGCACAACCGGTACCGCCGCGAGGTCACGGTCATCGGCTGGAGCCTGGGCGGCATCTTCGCCCGCGACCTCGCCCGCCAGTGCCCCGACGCGGTGCGCCAGGTGATCACGCTGGGCAGCCCGTTCCGCATCGAGCGGCACAGCCAGACCCGCGCCTCGAAGGCGTTCGACCGCTACGCCCACCTGCACGTGGAGCAGCGCGAGTTCCCCCTGGAGCCCGAGGGGTGCCCGCTGCCGGTGCCGGCGACGTCCATCTACTCGCACTACGACGGGATCGTGCACTGGCAGACCTGCCTGAACACCCCCGGCGAGCGCTGCGAGAACATCGCGGTCACGGCGAGCCACCTCGGCATCGGCCACCACCCGGCGGCGCTGTGGGCGGTCGCCGACCGGCTGGCCCAGCCCGAGGGCGAGTGGGCCCCGTTCCGGGCCCCGGCGTTCCTGCGGCCGGCGTTCCCGAAGCCCGCCGAGCCCGCGGCGCGCGGGCCGGTGGGCGCCGCCGCGGCTTGACCCCAGCCGCGACAGCCGACTGTCGGCCCGTGGTCCTCTCCCACGTCCGGAGACGACCACGGGCCGACACTCGGGTGCCGGGAGAAGTGGGCGCGACAGGGTTCGAACCTGCGACCGCTCGGTTGTAAGCCGAGAGCTCTACCGCTGAGCTACACGCCCCGCGCGCCCTAGGGTAGGGGCCCCCTCGGGCGCCCGTTCTCAGGCCGCGA
This sequence comes from Blastococcus sp. KM273128, assembly GCF_021698975.1. Lineage (GTDB taxonomy): Bacteria > Actinomycetota > Actinomycetes > Mycobacteriales > Geodermatophilaceae > Blastococcus. Next base: position 18,950 of record NZ_SSXA01000027.1, read on the forward strand.
GCGCGGCGACGGCGTCCTTCCAGCCGGACTGCTCGCGGGCGTCGCCGGGGCCGTTGACCTCGGCGAAGGAGATCGCACCCTCGGCGTCGACCAGGAACGTGCCGCGCAGCGCCATGCCGGCCTTCTCGTTGAACACGCCGTAGGCCTGCGCGACGGCGCCGTGCGGCCAGAAGTCCGACAGCAGCGGGAACTCGAAGCCCTCCTGCGCCTTGAACGCCTTGAGGCTGAAGACCGGGTCGGTGCTGATGGCCAGCACCTTCACGCCCGCGTCGGTGTAGTTGGCCAGCTCGTCGCGCAGCTGGCACAGCTCGCCGGTGCAGATGCCGGAGAAGGCGAACGGGTAGAAGACCAGCAGCACGGGGGCGCCGCGGAGGTCGGCCAGGGACACCACCTGCTTGTCCTGGTCCGGGAGGCTGAACTCGGGCGCGCGGTCACCGACGGAGAGGCTCATGGCGCCACATGCTGCCTCAGCGGCGGCTGCGGGCCGCCTTGGGGGTGACCAGCCGGATGCCCGACCAGTCCTTGGCCGCGGAGATGCTGCTGGTCTGCGAGAGCCCGGCGGTGGGGGCGACCTCGGTGACGTCACCCGGCTCGACATGCCCGGGGCGCCCCGACTTGGGCACCAGGAGCCAGACGACGCCCTCGTCGGCCAGCGAGGTCAGCGCGTCGGTCAGGGCGTCGAACAGGTCACCGTCGTCCTCCCGCCACCACAGGACGACGACGTCGGCCACCTCGTCGGTGTCCTCGTCCACCATCTCGCTGCCGGAGGCCTCGACGATCGAGTCGCGCAGGTCCTCGTCGGCGTCCTCGCTCCAGCCGAGCTCCTGCACGACCATGCCCGGCTTGATGCCCAACCGGGCCGCCATGCCGGTGCTGTCGACGCTCATCCCTGCTGCTCCTCCATGGGTCGGCCTGCTGCTGGCCTGGTGTGGGGTGGACGGTGCCCGGCCGGGCCGGCGACCGCGGGGGGCCGCGTCACGAACGGACCGTGCGGGCGGCGGACGGACAGGCGGCGGTGATCGACACGACCAGCGGGAGAACCACCCGCACCCCGGTCATGTCACCCCTCTCGCCGTCGTCGAGCGCCCGTTGCCCGGCCCTGGCGGCCGGGTGTCCGGACGGCGCCGTCCTGTCGAGGCACCGCAGGCGGAAGCGTAGGGCATAGCGGGCGGGGCGCAAGCCTGCCCGCACCCAGCGCACCGGTGCGTAGCGCCGCGTGTCCGACCGACACGACTTCGCCGGCAGATGGGCTCGTGACGTGACGCGGACGACGTCGTCGGGAGACGATGGGGCCATGAGCGCACCGCAGCAGCCGGACGGCGACCCCGCCCGCGCAGGACAGACCCGCGCGGTCATCACCGACGGGCTCCCCAGCCAGCTGGTCGACACCGACCCCGACGAGACGCAGGAGTGGCTGGAGTCCCTCGACGCCGCCATCGACCACGGCGGCCGCGGGCGGGCCCGCTACCTCATGCTCCGGATGCTGCAGCGCAGCCGCGAGCAGCAGGTCGGCGTGCCGGGGCTGCGCAGCACGGACTACATCAACACCATCCCGCCGGAGCGCGAGCCCTGGTTCCCGGGCGACGAGCACGTCGAGCGGCGGATCCGCGCCTACATCCGGTGGAACGCCGCGATCATGGTCCACCGCGCGCAGCGGCCGGGCATCGGCGTCGGCGGGCACATCTCCTCCTACGCCTCGTCGGCCTCCCTCTACGAGGTCGGCTTCAACCACTTCTTCCGCGGCAAGGACCACCCCGGCGGCGGCGACCAGATCTGGTTCCAGGGGCACGCCTCCCCCGGCATCTACGCCCGCGCGTTCCTCGAGGGCCGGCTGAGCGAGGACCAGCTCGACGGCTTCCGGCAGGAGGTCAGCCACCCCGCCGGCGGGCTGTCCTCCTACCCGCACCCGCGGCTGATGCCCGACTTCTGGGAGTTCCCCACCGTCTCGATGGGGCTCGGCCCGCTCAACGCGATCTACCAGGCGCGGTTCAACCGCTACCTGCACGCGCGCGGCATCAAGGACACCTCCGACCAGCACGTGTGGGCGTTCCTCGGCGACGGCGAGATGGACGAGCCCGAGTCGCTGGGCGTCATCGGCCTGGCCGCCCGCGAGGAGCTGGACAACCTCACCTTCGTCGTCAACTGCAACCTGCAGCGGCTCGACGGCCCGGTGCGCGGCAACGGCAAGGTGATCCAGGAGCTGGAGTCGTTCTTCCGCGGGGCCGGCTGGAACGTCGTCAAGGTGATCTGGGGCCGGGAGTGGGACCCGCTGCTGGCCGCCGACCGCGACGGCGCGCTGGTCAACCTGATGAACTCCACGCCGGACGGCGACTACCAGACCTACAAGGCCGAGGACGGCGCCTTCGTCCGCGAGCACTTCTTCGGCCGCGACGCCCGCACCCGCAAGCTCGTCGAGAGCATGAGCGACAAGGAGATCTGGAACCTGTCGCGCGGCGGGCACGACTACCGCAAGGTCTACGCGGCGTTCAAGGCGGCGGTGGAGCACAAGGGCCAGCCGACGGTCATCCTCGCCAAGACCATCAAGGGCTGGACGCTGGGCAGCCACTTCGAGGGCCGCAACTCCACCCACCAGATGAAGAAGCTGACCGCCGAGGACCTCGCCGCCTTCCGCGACCGGCTCTACCTGGACATCCCGGACTCGGCGCTGGACAAGACCCTGCCGCCCTACTACCGGCCCGACCCGGACTCCGACGAGATGCAGTACATGCTCGAGCGGCGCCGGGCCCTCGGTGGGGCCGTCCCGCGCCGCCGCTCGGAGTTCAAGACGCTCAAGGCGCCCGACGACAAGGCGCTCGACGTCCTCCGGCGCGGCTCGGGCAAGCAGGAGGTGGCGACGACGATGGCGTTCGTCCGCCTGCTGAAGGAGCTGCTCAAGGACAAGGAGCTCGGCCCGCGCTTCGTGCCGATCATCCCCGACGAGGCGCGCACCTTCGGGATGGACTCCCTCTTCCCGGCGCAGAAGATCTACAACCCGGCCGGCCAGCGGTACACCTCGGTCGACCGCGAGCTGATGCTGACCTACAAGGAGTCCGAGCAGGGGCAGATCCTGCACGAGGGCATCAACGAGGCCGGCTCGACGGCGTCGTTCACCGCCGTCGGCACCTCGTACGCGACGCACGGCGAGCCGATGATCCCGATCTACATCTTCTACTCGATGTTCGGGTTCCAGCGGACCGGCGACTCGATCTGGGCCGCCGCCGACCAGATGACCCGCGGTTTCATGCTGGGCGCCACGGCCGGGCGGACGACGCTCAACGGCGAGGGGCTGCAGCACGAGGACGGGCACTCGCTCCTGCTCGCGCAGACCAACCCCGCGGTCGTCTCCTACGACCCGGCGTTCTCCTACGAGGTCGCGCACATCACCCGCGACGCGCTGGCCCGCATGTACGGCGAGGACCCGGGCGCCCCGCTGGGCGGCTCCCGCTCCCCCGACGTCATGTACTACCTGACGGTCTACAACGAGCCGTTCAGCCAGCCGGCCGAGCCCGAGGGCCTGGACGTCCAGGGCCTGCTCGCGGGCATGTACCGCTACGCGGAGGGGCCGGTGACCGACGGGCCGAAGGCGCAGGTGCTGGCCTCCGGCGTCGCGGTGCCGTGGGCGCTCCGGGCGCAGGAGCTGCTGGCGCAGGACTGGGGCGTGAGCGCCGACGTCTGGTCGGTCACCTCGTGGAACGAGCTGCGCCGGCAGGCCGACGAGTGCCAGGAGCACAACCTCCTGCACCCGGAGGAGGAGCCCCGCACGCCGTACGTCACCACGCGGCTGCAGGAGACGGTCGGCCCGGTGGTCGCGGTCTCGGACTGGATGCGCGCGGTGCCCGACCTGATCGCGCCGTTCGTGCCCGGCGGCATGGCCACGCTCGGCACCGACGGCTTCGGCCTCTCCGACACCCGCCCGGCGCTGCGGCGGCACTTCCACGTCGACGCCGAGTCGATCGTGGTGCGCACGCTGGCCTCGCTGGCCGACGAGGGGCAGGTCGACCGCGCGAAGGTGCGCGAGGCCGTGGAGAAGTACCGGATCCGGGACGTGCAGGCCGCGCCGGCCGACGAGCGGTCGGACCCGAGCCCCGCCACGTGAAAGAGGACCCCCTCGCCCCCCACCGCTCGCACGCTCGCGGCGGGCCCCTGCGAGGGGGCCAGCGGCGGGGCACGGTCAGTGCCCCGCCGCCTGTTCAGCGTTCGCGGTGGTGGCGGATGACGTCGGCGTAGACGCGGCCGCTGTCCTTCACGGTGCGGCGCTGGGTCTCGTAGTCCACGTGCACCAGCCCGAACCGCTGGGCGTAGCCGCGGGCCCACTCGTAGTTGTCCAGCAGCGACCAGGCGAAGTAGCCGCGGACGTCCACGCCGTCCGCCATGGCGGTGCGCAGCGCGGCGAGGTGCCGCAGCAGGAAATCGACCCGCTGGGCGTCGTGGACGGCGCCGTCGGCCGAGACCTCGTCCTCCCACGCCGAGCCGTTCTCGGTGATGACCAGCGGCAGGCCCGGCGCCTGCTCCCCGATCCAGCACAGCAGCCGGGTGAAGGCCTCCGGGCTCACGCCCCAGCCCATCGTCGTCGTGACGCCCTCGGGGTCGAGCTCGACGACGTCCTCCCCGCCGATGAACGACGTCGGCGGCATGCCCTCGGGGCGGGCACCGGCCCGCACCGTCTCCTCGAAGTAGTAGTTGACGCCCAGCCAGTCCAGCGGCGCGCCGATGACCTCGAGGTCGCCGTCCTCCACCGGGAGGGGCGCGCCGGCGGCCGCGAGGTCGGCGACGACGTCCTCGGGGTAGGCGCCGGTGACCAGCGGTACCAGGAACATCCGGTTCTGCTGGCCGTCGAGCCGGCGCGCGGCGTCGACGTCCTCGGGCCGGTCGCTGGCCGGGGACATCGGCGTGAAGTTCAGCGTGATGCCCAGGTGGTCGACGCCGCGCTCGCGCAGCACGCCGGCGGCCAGGCCGTGGCCGAGCAGCAGGTGGTGCACCGCCCGCGAGGCCGAGACGGCGTCCCGGACGCCCGGCGCGTGCGCCCCGGACTGGTGGCCCAGGAGCGCGCTGACCATCGGCTCGTTGAGCGTCGACCAGTGCCGCACCCGGTCACCGAGGGCGTCGTGGACGATCCCGGCGTAGTCGGCGAAGCGGGCCGAGGTGTCGCGCGAGGTCCAGCCGCCGCGGTCCTGCAGCGCCTGGGGCAGGTCCCAGTGGTAGAGCGTCAGCCAGGGGTCGATGCCCTGCTCGAGCAGCTCGTCGACCAGGCGGCGGTAGAAGTCCAGGCCGCGCTGCTCCACCCGGCCGGCGCCCTCGGGCAGCACCCGCGGCCACGAGACGGAGAACCGGTAGGCCGACAGCCCCAGCTCCTTCATCAGCGCGACGTCCTCGGGGTACCGGGTGTAGTGCTCGACGGCGACGTCACCGGTGTGGCCCTGGAAGGTCCGGCCCGGGGTGTGGCTGAAGGTGTCCCAGATCGAGGGCCCGCGTCCGTCGACGTCGACGGCGCCCTCGATCTGGTAGGCGGCCGTGGCGGCGCCGAAGAAGAACCCCGGCGGGAAGGTGAGCCCTGCGGCGAGCTCCGGACGGCTGTCGGTCGAGGACATGGGCGCGCTGCTCCTTGGCGGTCGGTCGGTCCGGGGGCGCCGGCCGGCAGCGTGCCCGCACCGGCGCGGTGAGAACGCTCTCACACCTCGTGCGGTCGCCGCACCGGCACTACGGTGACCACCCGGTGGCCCGCTGCGGTCGCCGCCCGCCACGCCGAGGAGCTGCCATGACGACCACCGGTCCGCGCCCTCCGACGCCCACGCTCGAGCAGGTGGCCGCGCTCGCCGGGGTCTCGCGCGCCACGGTGTCGCGGGTCATCAACGACTCACCGCGGGTCAGCCCGGAGGCCCGGGACGCCGTCCACGCCGCCGTCGAGGCGCTGCGCTACGTGCCCAACCGGATGGCCCGCAGCCTCGTCACCCGGCGCACCGACACGATCGCCCTGGTCCTCTCCGAGTCGAACACCCAGATCTTCGCCGACCCGTTCTTCGCCCGGATCGTGCGCGGGCTGTCGGCCCGGCTGGCCGACACCGAGCTCAACCTGGTCCTCCTGGCCGCCCGGGGCCGCCGGGAGCAGGAGAAGGTGGCCCGGTACGTCCAGCAGGGGCACGTCGACGGCGTCATCCTCATCTCCCTGCACCGCGACGACCTGCTGCCCGACCTGCTCGCCCGCTCCCCCGTGCCGCTGGTGCTCTCCGGGCGCCCCTTCGACGGCCGGCCGGTGCCCTACGTCGACGCCGACAACGTGGGCGGGGCGGTGGCCGCCACCAGCCACCTGCTGCAGCTGGGGCGCTCCCGGATCGGCACCGTCGCGGGCCCGCTGGACATGGTGGCCGGCCTCGACCGGCTGGCCGGGTACCGGGCCGCCCTGGCCGCCGCCGGGGTGCCGGCCCGCCCGGAGCTGGTCGCCGAGGGCGACTTCACCGAGGCCGGAGGCGCCCGGGCGATGGCCCGGCTGCTCGGCGACGTGCCCGACCTCGACGCCGTCTTCGTCGCCTCCGACCCCATGGCGGTCGGCGCGCTGCGGGTGCTGCGGGCGGCCGGGCGGCGGGTGCCCGAGGACGTCGCGGTGGTGGGCTTCGACGACGCGGAGGTCGCCGCCACCTGCGACCCGCCGCTCACCACCGTGGCCCAGCCGCTGGACGAGATGACCGGTGGGCTGGTCGACCTGCTGCTGGAGCGGATCGGCTCGGGCGGCGCGCCGGCCGCCGGGTCCCGCGTCTGCGGCACCGCCCTGGTCCGCCGCGCCTCGGCCTAGCCGCGCAGCGCCTGCAGGGCCATCTGCGCGTAGAGGGCGACCCCGGCCGGCAGCGGCTCCTCGTCGAACACGACCAGGTTGGAGTGGTTCGGCGGGGCCGTGGCCGGGTCCACCCCGTGCGGGCGGGCGCCGAGCCACGCCATCACGCCGGGCACCCGCTGCAGCACGTAGGAGAAGTCCTCGGCGCCCATGAGCGGCGCCGGCATCAGCACGGCCGCCTCCGGGCCCAGGAGCTCGGCCGCCGTCGTTAGCACGTGCGCGGCCATGCCGGGGTCGTTCATCGTCACCGGGTAGCCCTCGATGTGCTCCCAGTGCAGCTCCATCCCGTGCGCGGCGGCGACGTGCGTGGCCACCCGCTGCACCGAGGCGACGACGTCGGCCCGCCGCTGCGCCGAGAGCGTCCGGATCGTCCCCTCCAGGAAGGCGGTGTCGGGGATGACGTTGTTCGTGCTGCCCGCCTCGATGTGCGCGACGGTCACGACCGCGGGGTCGAAGACGTCGACGCGGCGGGTGACCATCGACTGCAGGGCGAGCACGATCTCGGCCGCGACCGGGACCGGATCGGCCGCGGCGTGCGGCTCGGAGGCGTGCCCCCCGCGCCCGCGGAGCGTCATGCGCCACTGGTCGGCCGCGGCCATCACCGGCCCCGGCCGCAGGTTCACCGTGCCGCTGGGCAGCGTCGAGGAGACGTGCAGCGCGAACGCACCGCTCACCGGCGCCTCCGGGACGGCGTCGAGCAGGCCCTCCTCCAGCATGTAGCGGGCCCCGTGGAAGCCCTCCTCCCCCGGCTGCACCATGAAGACCACCTGGCCGGCGAGCTCCTCGCGGCGGTCGGCGAGCAGCCGGGCCGCGCCGACCAGCATCGCGACGTGGGTGTCGTGCCCGCAGGCGTGCATCACCCCGGGCACCTCCGAGGCGAACGGCAGGGCGCTGTCCTCCTGCACCGGCAGGGCGTCCATGTCGCCGCGGAGCAGGAAGGTCGGCCCCGGCCGGGCGCCGCGCAGCACGCCGACGACCGAGGTGGTCGTGCTGCCGGTGGTCACCTCGAGCGGCAGCTCGGCGAACGCCTCCAGCACCGCCGCCTGCGTCCTGGGCAGGTGCAACCCCACCTCCGGGTGCCGGTGCAGCCGCCGGCGCAGCTCGATGGTGCGGTCGGCGTCGGAGTACGCGGCGGCGAGGACCTCGGCGGGGCTGGTCGGCATGCCCCCACTCTGGCCCACCGGTGCCCGGTGCCGCCCGGTCAGCCCGCCCAGCTCGGCCGGCCGGCGTCGAGCTGCCAGACCAGCACGGTGGCCGACCCGGGGGCACGCACCGGGCCGTCGCCGTGCGGCCGCACGCCGTCGTCGTCGGCGAGGAGCACCAGCCCGGCGGGCGGCACGACCTCCTCCCCCGGCGCGGCGCGCCGCACCCACAGCCGCGCGTCCGCCCGCGCCAGGTCGACCCAGCCGCCGGGCGACCGGTGGACCGCGTGCGCCGCGGGCTCACCCGGCGCGGCGCTGCGCAGGTAGCACTGCAGCACCCGGGCACCCCGGCCACCGGCCACCTCGTCGTGGGCGAGCCCCGCTCCCGCACGCAGCACGGCGACGTCGCCGGCGGCCAGGTCGGCGCCGGCGCCCCACCGGTGGTGCAGCTCCCCGGCCAGGACGACGGCGACGACGTCGACGGCGCGGTGGTCGTGCCGCCCGTAGCCCTGACCGGGCCCGAGCCGGTCGTCGGCGAGCCGCAGCAGCGGGCCCAGCGAGCCGTCCCCGGGGTCGAGCACCACCCGGGAGACCGGGCCCTCCCCGCCCCCGGCGGGGGCACCGGTCGGGGGAACGTCCACGGGCCCACTCTCCCCGATCCCGGTCGGCGTGACACGCTGACCCGGTGAGCCGGGTGAGCAACCACCCGCCGAGCGACGCGACGCTCCGGCGGCTGGAGCGCGCGTCGGGGTCGTTGGCCACGCAGGCCGTCGCCCGCATGGACGACGAGCTCCCCTGGTTCCGCGCGATGCCGGCCGACCAGCGTTCCTGGGTGACCCTCGTGGCCCAGGCGGGGATCGCCTCGCTGGTCGAGTGGTGCCGCAACCCGGGCCGGCCCCCGCGGCTGACCGGCGAGGTGTTCGGCGCGGCACCCCGCGAGCTGGTCCGGGTCGTCGCGCTCAAGCAGACCGTCGACCTGATCAAGGTCACCGTCGAGGTGATGGAGGAGCGGGTCGCCTCCGTCGCCGAGCCCGGGGACGAGCAGACGCTGCGGCTGGCGGTGCTGCAGTTCAGCCGCGAGGTCGCGTTCGCCACCGCGCACGTCTACGCGAGCTTCGCGGAGAGCCGGGGCGCGTGGGACGCCCGCCTGGAGGCCCTGGTGGTCGACGCGCTGGTCCGCGGCGAGCGCTCCGAGGAGCTCTCCGGCCGGGCCGCGGCGCTGGGCTGGGCCGCGGGCACGCCGGCGGTCGTGGTGGTCGGCGCGACGCCGACCGGGGCCGCCGACCCCCACGGCGGCGTGCGCCGGGCCGCCCGCTCGCTCGGCTGCGACGTGCTGGTCGGGGTGCACGCCGACCAGCTGGTCGTCGTCCTGGGCGGCACCGGCGACCTGGAGGCGGCCGCGGAGCGGGTCGCGGACGAGTGCGGGGAGGGCCCCGTGGTCACCGGCCCGGTCGTCGACGGGCTGGGGCGGGCGGCCCACTCCGCCGCGGCTGCGCTGGCCGGCCTCCGGGCGGCGGGCGCGTGGCCCGAGGCGCCGCGCCCCGTCGCCGCCGACGCCCTGCTGGCCGAGCGCGCCCTCGCCGGCGACCCGCTGGCCCGCACCGCTCTGCACGACCAGGTCGCCGCGCCGCTGCGCTCGGCCGGCGGCGGCGTGCTCGAGACCGTGCGGGCCGTGCTGAGCACCGGCGGCAACCTCGAGGCGAGCGCCCGGGCGATCTTCGTGCACCCGAACACGGTGCGCTACCGGTTGCGCCGGGCGGCCGAGCTGACCGGGCTGTCGGCGACCGATCCGCGGGGCAGCTGGACCCTCCAGGTGGCCCTCGCGCTCGCCGCGCTGGACCGCGACCGCTCCCTCTGGCACTGACCCGGACGTCCGGTTCCCACCACGGATCGGCGCATCGACGCCCCGAACGCCCGCGGTATCTGTAGGAACCCCACAAAGATCAGCGGTGTGCTTTCGTGCCCGGTCGCCGCGCGCGGAACCGGTGACCACTGGCACGGTGAGCAGGTGCTCGCCGTCCTCGCCCCGGGTCAGGGTGCGCAGAAGCCCGGGATGCTGACCGACTGGCTCGACCTCCCCGGCGCCGAACCGTTCTTCCGCTGGGCCGGGGCGATCGCCGGTGCCGATCTGCTCGAGCTGGGCACCACCGGCGACGCCGAGGCGATCAAGGACACCGCGGTCACCCAGCCGCTCGTCGTCGCGATGAGCCTGTTCGTCGCCCGGGAGCTCGGCGGGCTGCCCGGCCCGGTGGCGCACACCCCGCACACCGGGCGCGACGTCGTCATCACCGGGCACAGCGTCGGCGAGCTCACCGCCGCGGCGCTGGCCGGCGTGCTGAGCGTCGAGGCGGCGATCGCGCTGACCGCCGTCCGCGGCCGGGCCATGGCCGCCGCCTGCGCGCAGACCCCCACCGGCATGTCCGCCGTCCTGGGCGGGGAGCCCGACGAGGTGCTCGCCGCCCTGGAGCGGCACGGGCTCACCCCGGCCAACATGAACGGCGGCGGCCAGGTCGTCGCCGCCGGCCCCCTCGACGGGCTGGCCGCGCTCAAGGCCGAGCCGCCGGCCAAGGCGCGGATCATGCCGCTGCCGGTGGCCGGCGCCTTCCACACCGCCTACATGGCCCCGGCCCGCGAGGAGCTCGAGGGCCTCGTCGGCGGCCTGCGCCCGGCCGACCCGAGCCGGCTGCTGCTCTCCAACGCCGACGGCGCGGCCGTCGACTCCGGCACCGAGGTCCTGGCCCGCCTGGTCAGCCAGGTCACCAGCCCCGTCCGCTTCGACTCGTGCCTGGCGACGATGCGCGAGCTCGGCGTCACCGCCGTCATCGAGCTGCCGCCGGCCGGGGCGCTGGCCGGGCTGGCCAAGCGGGAGTGGAAGGGGTCCGGCATCGAGGTGCTCGCCGTCAGCACGCCCGCCGACCTCGACCGCGCCCGCGAGCTCATCGACGCCGAGCGCGGCCGCAGCGAGGCCGAGCACCTGCCCGACTGGCGCATGGTGGTCGCCCCCGCCCGCGGGACGGTCAGCCCCGCGGAGATCGCCGAGGGCACCCACCTCCCTGCCGGCACCCCGCTCGGCTGCATCCGCGGCCGCCGCGAGGAGGTCAACGTCTCCGCCGGCTACGACGGCGTGCTGGCCGAGTGGCTGGTGCACGACGGGGACCTCGTCGACGCCGGCGACCCCATCGCCCGGCTCTACCCGGAGGTGACCGCGTGACCACGCTCAAGCTCGACCAGGGCGCCCCGGGCGCCCGGATCCTCGGGTTCGGCAGCTACCGCCCCCGTCGACGGGTCACCAACGACGAGCTCGCCCAGCGAATGGAGACCAACGACGAGTGGATCCAGGCGCGGGTCGGCATCGCCGAGCGCCGGTGGGCCGAGCCCGACGAGACGCTCGTGGAGATGTCGGTGGCGGCGGGCGGCAAGGCGCTGGCGGCCAGCGGCCTGGACGCCGGCGACATCGACCTGGTGCTGCTGGCGACGACCAGCCCGCCCAAGGCCATCCCCGGCCTCGCCCCGCGCATCGCCCACCAGCTCGGGGTGCCGCGCCCCGGCGCCTTCGACGTCAACGCCGGCTGCGCCGGCTGGTGCTACGCGCTCAGCGCCGCCTCCGACGCGATCCGCAGCGGCACCGCCCGCAACGCCCTGGTCATCGGCGGGGAGCGGCTCACCGACTACACCAACCTCGACGACCGGGCGACCGCGGTGATCTTCGCCGACGGCGCCGGCGCGGCGGTCGTCACCGCCTCCGACGAGCCGGCCATCGGCCCGGCGGTGTGGGGCAGCGACGGCGACCTGCACGAGGCGATCGCCATCCCCCCGGACGAGACGGGCATGAGCATGGCCGGCCAGGCGGTCTACCGCTGGGCGACGACGAAGCTCACCGACACGCTGGTCGAGGCCATGCGCCGGGCCGGCGTCGGTCCCGAGGACATCGACGTGTTCGCGCCGCACCAGGCCAACCTGCGGATCATCGAGCTGATGGCCAAGCGGCTGAAGCTGCCGGAGCGGACCGTCATCGCCCGCGACATCGTGCGCTCGGGCAACACGTCGTCGGCGTCGGTCCCGCTGGCCCTGGCCGCCCTGCTGGAGAGCGGCGAGGCCAGGAGCGGCGACCTCGCCCTCCTGCTCGGGTACGGAGCGGGCCTGACCTTCGCCGGGCAGGTCGTCGTGCTGCCGTGACCCCTCCGGCCGGGAGCGCCGCCGCTCCCCCCAGTACCCCGGGACACCCGTCCCGGACGTCGACGGCGTCCCCGCCCGGGGCCGCCGTCCCATCCGAGAGAGAGGACCCCGCGTTGGCCAGCACCCAGGAGATCCAGGCCGGACTTGCCGAGATCCTGGAGGAGGTGGCGGGCGTGACCCCCGCCGACGCCACTCCGGAGAAGTCCTTCACCGAGGACCTCGACGTCGACTCCCTGTCGATGGTCGAGATCGCGACCGCCGTCGAGGACAAGTTCGGCGTCGCCATCCCGGACGACCAGCTCGCCAACATCAAGACCGTCGGCGACGCCATCAGCTTCATCGAGAGCAACCAGTAAGAGGACATCCCGCCCCACCACTCGCACGCCCGCGGCGGGGCCCTGCAGGGGCCCCGCCGCGAGCACCCGCACGAGGAGAGATCCCATGAGCCCGTCCACCACCGACGTCGTCGTCACCGGCCTCGGGGCCACCACGCCCCTCGGCGGGGACGTGGCCGGCACCTGGGACGCGCTGCTCGCCGGCCGCTCGGGCGTCAGCCGGATCACCGAGGAGTGGGCGCAGGAGTTCCCGGCCCAGCTGGTCGCGCGCCTGGCCGCCGACCCGGTCGGGCAGCTGGACCGGGTGCGGGCCCGGCGCCTGGACCGCAGCCAGCAGGTGGCGGTCGTCGCCGCCGAGCAGGCCTGGGCCGAGTCCGGCGCGGCGGGTTCCGGCGTCGCCCCCGAGCGCATCGCCGTCGTCATCGGGACCGGCATCGGCGGCGCGCTGACGCTGCTCGGGCAGGACGACGTGCTGGAGGAGAAGGGCCCCAAGCGGGTCTCGCCGTTCACCATCCCGATGCTCATGCCCAACGGGCCGGCCGCCGCCGTCGGCCTGGCCGTCGGCGCCAAGGGCGGCGTGCACGCCCCGGTGAGCGCCTGTGCCTCCGGCGCGGAGGCGATCCGCTGGGGCCTGGACCTGCTGCGCCTCGACCGCGCGGACGTCGTGCTCGTCGGCGGCGCCGAGGCGTGCGTCCACCCGCTGCCGATGGCCGGCTTCGCCGCCATGCGCGCCATGTCCACCCGCAACGACGAGCCCGAGCGCGCCTCCCGCCCGTTCGACAAGGGCCGCGACGGCTTCGTGCTCGGCGAGGGCGCGGCCGCGCTGGTGCTGGAGCGCGCGGACTCCGCCGCCGCCCGCGGTGCCCGGGTGCACGCCCGGCTCGCCGGCGCCGGGGCGACCGCCGACGGCTACGACCTGGTCGCCCCGCACCCCGAGGGCGAGGGCGCCGGCCGCGCGATCACCGCCGCGCTGCGCGACGCCGGGCTCTCCCCCACCGACATCGGGCACGTCAACGCGCACGCGACCTCCACCCCGGTGGGCGACACCGCCGAGGCCGCGGCGATCCGCTCGTCGCTGGGCGAGCACGTGCTCGTGACCGCCACCAAGAGCCAGACCGGGCACCTGCTCGGCGCCGCCGGGGCGCTGGAGTCGGTGTTCACGATCCTCGCGCTGCGCGAGCAGGTCGTCCCGGCGACGGCGAACCTCGACGACCCCGACGACGACGCCGCCGTCCAGGCCCTCGACATCGTGCGCCGCGAGCCGCGCAAGGCCCAGCTCACCGCGGCGGTCAACGACTCGTTCGGTTTCGGCGGACACAACATCGCGCTCGTGTTCACCACCGCCTGAAGCACGACCCCGCCCCCCACCCCTCGCAGGCTCGGGCGAGCCTCCGGACGGGGCCACACGACCCGGAGGTACCCGTGACGACAGTGCAGGCCGCGCCCACCGTGACAGCGCCCGACCCCCGCGACCCGGAGGACCGGCTCCGGCGGTTCTTCGACGCGGGCTCGGTGCAGCTGCTCGGCACGCGCGACACCTCCGGGGTGCTGGCCGCCCGCGGCACGGTGCAGGGCAGCCCCGCCATCGCCTTCTGCACCGACGCCACGGTGATGGGCGGGGCGATGGGCGTCGACGGCTGCCGGCACATCGTCGACGCGATCGACGCCGCCCTGCGCGAGCGGGTGCCGGTCATCGGCATCTGGCACTCCGGCGGGGCGCGGCTGGCCGAGGGTGTCACCGCCCTGCACGCCGTCGGCGAGGTGTTCGCGGCCATGGTGCGGGCCTCCGGGCGCATCCCGCAGATCTCGGTGGTGCTCGGCCCGGCCGCCGGCGGTGCGGCCTACGGCCCGGCGCTGACCGACCTGGTGGTCATGGGCCCGGCCGGCCGCGTGTTCGTCACCGGGCCGGAGGTGGTCCGCTCGGTCACCGGCGAGAACGTCGACATGGAGAGCCTGGGCGGGCCGGACACCCACGGGCGGCGCAGCGGCGTCGTGCACGTGGTCACCGACTCCGAGCCCGCCGCGCTGGAGACCGCCCGGCTGGCCGTCGACCTGCTCGCCGCCCAGGGCGGCTTCGCCCCGGCCGGCGACCAGCCCGGCACCGACCTCGCGGCCCTGCTGCCCGCGCAGACCAACCGGGCCTACGACGTCAAGCCGCTGGTCTCCTCGCTGCTCGACGAGCCGGGGCTCGAGCTGCACCCGCGGTTCGCGCCCAACGTGGTCACCACGCTGGGCCGGCTGGCCGGGCGCACCGTCGGCGTCATCGCCAACAACCCGCTGCGGCTCGGCGGCTGCCTGGACTCGGCGTCCGCGGAGAAGGCGGCGCGGTTCGTGCGGATGTGCGACGCCTTCGGCGTGCCGCTGGTCGTGCTGGTCGACGTGCCCGGCTACCTCCCCGGCGTCGGCCAGGAGTGGGACGGCGTCGTCCGCCGCGGCGCCAAGCTGCTGCACGCCTTCGCCGAGGCGGTGGTCCCGCGCGTGACGCTGGTGACCCGCAAGTCCTACGGCGGTGCCTACATCGCGATGAACTCCCGCTCGCTGGGCGCCACCGCCGTCTTCGCCTGGCCCGGCGCCGAGGTCGCCGTCATGGGCGCCAAGGCGGCCGTCGGCATCCTGCACCGCAAGAAGCTGGCCGCGGCCCCTTCCGGCGAGCGCGAGGCGCTGCACGCCCAGCTGGCCGAGGAGCACGAGCGGATCGCCGGCGGGGTGAACCGGGCGCTGCAGATCGGCGTCGTCGACGAGGTGGTGGAGCCGGTGCGCACCCGGCAGCGGCTGGTCGAGGCCCTCGCGGCCGCCCCGCACGGTCGCGGGGCCCACGGCAACATCCCGCTCTGACGTGGGAAGGCCGTCCCGGCGCCGCTTCCCCGACGGCGCCCGGACGGCCCGCTCCAGGCTACGACGACCTCCCGGCCCAGGCGGGGGTGTCGTGCTCCGATCGTGACCTTCAGACCACCTGGTGCAGCCAGGTCACCGGGCTGCCGTCGCCGGCGTGCCGGTACACCTCGAGGTCGGCGTCCCAGGCCGCGCCGAGGAGTTCGTCGACCCCGTGGCGGAACGCCTCGATCGAGCTCGCCGTGGCGGCCAGGTGGCGCAGCTGCTGCTCGGTGACGATGAGGTCGCCGTTGGCGCTGGTGGGCGCGCGGAAGACCCCGTGACCCGGCACGTACGACATGCGCTCGCCGTCGTTGCCGTGGCTGGCCTCCTCGGTGACCTCGAAGCGCAGCATCGGCCACGCGCGGAGGGCAGCGACGAGCTTGGCGCCGGTTCCAGGCGAACCCGTCCACGCCACTTCGGCACGGTAGGCACCGTGCGCCGCGGGCTGCTCAGCCCACGACAGGGAGACCGGCGCGCCGACGACGCGTTCCAGCGCCCACTCGACGTGCTGGCAGAGCGCCTTCGGGCACGAGTGCACGAAGACGACACCCTGGGTTGACCGTCGCTGCACCGGGCACCTCCATCGACTCGATCGGTCTCGTCTTCCCCTACGGACCCATCGATTCGGTGACGCGCCGTTATCGGCAGTGGCGGAGCAGGGCTCCCGCGACAAGTTTGCACGATGGTGACCCGATCGCGCCAGCCCGGGTGCGACTCCTGGGACTAATGTGGCGATCGTCCGCCCGGCTGGCGCCTTGTCGCTGGTCAGCGAGCCATACCATCTGACGTCGTGCTGGTCCAGCGGTGTCAGCGTATTCACAGCAACCGGCACCCCGTGGACGCCGCACCGGTCCGGATCGATCCGGAACCGCCCAGGTGCCTGAAGACGTCCGGTGACGCTCCGTCACGAGATGTCCGGACCGTGGCGAGCGGGCGCGAGCGCGCGACCAGCGCATCCGGTCGCCCGGGCGTTCACCCTGCGTCGCCCCTGGGCCACGCGGCGTTGACGAACCCGCCTCAGGCGTCCAGCACGCCCACGCGGTCGCCGCCGCCGCTCTTCGCCCGGTACATGGCGACGTCGGCCCGGTGCAGGAGGTCCTCGACGTCGTGCCCCGGCTCGACCTCGGCCAGCCCGACGCTCGCGGTGACGCGGTGGCGCCGCCCGGCGAGCGCGACGGCGGCCCGCAGCCGGTCGGCGAGCAGCGCGGGCGGGGAGCCGCCGGTCACGTCGGCCAGCACGGCGAACTCGTCGCCGCCCAGCCGGGCCACGGTGTCGGTCTCGCGGACCGCGCTGCCGAGCGCCGCCCCGACCGCGACGAGGAGGGCGTCACCGGCTGCGTGGCCGTCGGTGTCGTTGACCGCCTTGAAGCCGTCGAGGTCGACCAGGCAGACCACCGTCCGGCGCCCCCGCCCCGCGGTCGCCACCGCGGCGGCGAGCCGCTCCAGGAACAGCCGGCGGTTGGGGATGCCGGTGAGCGGGTCGGTGGAGGCGAGCACCTCCTGCGTGCGGATCAGCAGCGACTGCCGGTCGTGGGCGGCCCAGGAGTTGGCCGACGACATCGCGCAGACGATCGTGAACACACCCATGACGGCGAGGAAGAACATGCCGTTGGTGGTCGCTCCCGGCAGGACGATGAAGAACAGGTAGCCGGCCATCACCGCGCTGCCCATAACCACCACGCCCGCCGGCGGGTACGCCGCGGCCATGAAGGTCAGGGCGAGGAAGAGCAGCGCGTCCAGCGGGCTCGCGGCCCCGCCGTCCAGGCGGGTGGCGACGACGACCACGACGACGGTGGCGAGCGTCCACCCGTAGAAGAGGGTCGGCCCGCGCCAGTCGCGCATCATCGCCGGCAGCGGGAGCAGCAGGACCGCCGGAGCGGCCAGCGCCACGGCGGCGGCGAGCACGACCAGGGACACGTGCCCACCGGCCGGCCCCTCGGCGAGCAGTGCGTAGCCGATACCCACCAGCGCCGAGAGCTCCGTGACCAGCACGCCCATGCGCACGTGCCGGACCCAGAAGGCGACGCGGCCGTCGTCGGCGGCCAGGGGCCGGTACAGCCCGGAGAGGGCGCGGCCCAGCGCGGCGCGCCGGTGCCGCTGCGCCCGGCGGTCCCGCACCGCTGCTCCGCTCACCTGCTGGCGATCGGCCGCCGCCACCCGATGCTTGACGCCGCGCTCACCCCGGCGGGTGACCGGTGCCACGGGAGGCGATGCCTGCCCGGGCAGGCCGACGGGTAGGGGCCACGGCGTGGGCGCACACCAGGGCATGGCCGAGGCGGGGCGGGAGGCCGTCTCCGGGATGGTGCTGGAGGCGTGGGACGCCTTCCTCGCGCAGGCGGGGTCGGTGGACCTGGACCGCCCCTCGCGCCTGCCGGGGTGGCGGGCGCACGAGATCTGCGTGCACCTGGGGTGCTGGGACGACCACGCCGCCCTGACCGACCTGATCGCCTCGGCGCGCTCCGGCGGGGCGGGGACGCCACCGGACCCCGACGCGGTCAACGCCCGGGTCGTCGCCGCCCACCGCGACGCCTCCCGCGAGGAGGTGCTGGCCGGGCTGCGCCGCAACCGCGAGGCCACCGCGCGCTACCTCGCCGACGAGCCCGTGGAGCTGGACACCGCGCCGGCGGTCTCCGTGGTGGGCCGCCTGCCGCTGCTCAGCGTCGTCCTGGGGCAGGCCTACGAGCTCGCCGTCCACGGGCTGGACCTGGTCTCCTGCGGCGCGGAGCCGCCGCCCGCCGGCGTGCTGCGGTCCGGGCTGGCCGCGCTGACCGACGTCACGGGCGCGCTCGCCGCCTCGAGCGGCATCTCCGGGCGGGTCAGCCTGGTCACCCCCGACGGCGGGTGGGGGTTCACCTCCGCCGGTGGGGGCTGGCAGGTGCGCCGGGTGCCCGCGGGGGTCGTGGACGGGCCGGCGGTCGAGGCCGCGGCGGACCTCCTGCTCGACGCCGCGTCGGGCCGGGTCAACCCCGTCCCCGCGGCGGCCCGGCGCCGGCTGAAGGTGCACGACGTGCCCGGGCTGCTGCAGCTGGCCCCGATCGTGCAGCAGGTGCCGGGCATCCCCGGCGGGCCGATCCTGCAGCTGGCCGCCCGCACCGTCGGGGGCGCCGGCGGGGTGCTCGGCCGGCTGTTCGGCCGGGGCTAGGTGGCGCTCCCGCGGGCGAGCCGCGCCCCCCGCCCGCGGGACCACCAGGCGGCCCCGGCCGCGACCACGAGCAGCCCGACCACGACGACGGGGACGACGAGGGAGGTGCTCAGGTGCGCCACCAGCACCCCGGCCGAGGCGCCGACGCCCACCTGCAGCACCGTGCTGGGGAGCAGCCCCACGGCGGTGGCCGCGGCGAACGGGCCCGGCCGGACGCCGGCGGCACCAGCCCCGTAGTTGACGGCGACGAAGGGCACGACCGGCACCAGCCGGCTGACCAGCACCGCGACGAAGGTGCGGCCGCCGGCCAGCCGGTCCAGGCGCGGCCCGACCAGCCGGCCGACCGCCGGGCGTCCCAGCCAGCGGGCCAGCCCGAAGGCGAGGACGGCGGCGAGCACCCCTCCGGCGAAGGAGACCGCCAGCCCCGCGGCGAAGCCCAGCACCGCGCCGAGCAGGGCCGAGACCACCGACCGAGGCACCGGCGCGAGCAGGACCAGCGCCACGGCGCCCACCAGCACCGGCCAGGCGGCGGCGCCGGCACCGGCCACCACCGCCCGCAGGTGCTCCGCGGACGGCAGGTCCAGCGTCAGCGCCGCCACCCCGCCGCCGAGCAGCAGGGCGCCGAGCGCCGCTGCCCGCAGCCAGGTCCGATCCGCCGTCCGCACGCCCCGATACTGCCCGAGGGCGAGCGCCGGACCGGTCAGCTGCAGCTACCGCCCAGGGAGATGCCGCGCTGCGCCAGCCACGAGACCGGGTTGGCCCGGTCGGCGTAGAGGCCACCGCGGTGGGTCTCGAAGTGCAGGTGCGGCCCGGTGGACTGGCCGCGGTTGCCGACCTCGGCGATCTGCTGCCCGCCGCTGACCACCTGGCCCGGCGACACGAAGAACTGGTTCACGTGGCCGTAGACGGTGATGACGCCGTCGGGGTGCTGGATCGCGACGGCGAGCCCGAAGCCGCTGGCCGGCCCCGCCTGCAGCACGACGCCCGGCTCCGGCGCGTAGATCGGGGTGCCGATCGGCGCGGCGATGTCGATGCCGAGGTGCATCGTGCCCCAGCGCGCGCCGTAGCAGGAGGTCACCCGTCCCTGGGTGAGCGCGGCGCCGCCGCCACCCGGGGCGGCCGCCACCGTCATGACCGCCGCCTGCTCGGCCGCCTGGGCCTCGTCGTACGCGCGGGCGGCGTCCTCGGCGCCCTTCACCTCGAGCAGCCGGATCTCGGCGTCGCGGAGCTGCTGGTCGAGCCCGGCCTTCTCCGCCGTGAGGGCGTCGAACTCGGCCTGCGCCTCGACGAGCAGCCGGTCGGCCTCGACCTGGGCCTGCTGCGCCTCCCGCGCCAGGGCGTCGCGCTCGGCGACGGCGTCCTTGGCCTCCTGGTCCAGCCGCGCCTCGCGCGCCTCGGCGACCCGCAGCTCCTCGAGCACCCGGGCGCGGTCCTGGCCGAGGAGGTCCAGCGTCGCCGCCTGCTGCAGCAGCTCACCCGGCCCCTCGGCGTGGAGGACCATCTCGATCTCGGTGAACGCCTCGTCGGTGCCCATGTAGGCCTCCCGGCCCAGGGCCGCGACGTCGTCCTGGGTGCGCCCGACGGCCTCCCGGATGGCGGCGAGCTCGGCGGCGACCGCATCGGCGTGCTGCCGGGCGCGGTCCAGCTCGGCCTGCGTGGCCAGGACGGCGCCGCTGGCCTCCTCGGCCCGCAGCGTCATCTGCTGCAGCCGCTCCTCGGCCTCGCGGACGCGCTGCTCGAGCGTCTGCACCTCGGCCGCGACGCGGTCGTGCTCGCTCTGGGCCGCGCTGGGGGCCGCGGAGGAGGCCGGCGCGCCGAGCAGGGACAGCGACAGGAGAGCGGTGAGGGCGATGGCCGCCCGGCCGGCTGCCCGGCGTGGGCGCCGCAGGGCGCCCGTCAGGTGGTGCGTGGTCGCCAAGGCGACGTTCTCCGTTCCTCGGTCCGCCTACCAGGTCAGCTGACGGGTTCGGGCCGGAACGTGCCCTACCTGCCTGCCCGTGGAGGCGCAGGCGGGATTCACCCCAGAAACATGGGTCCCCGGTCCCCGCGGCGGTCAGACCGCAGAGTTCGGCGGGGCCCGCCCGAGCCCCCGGGTTCGGGAGCGGGATCGGGTGGGCCGCGAGAGACGGTACAAGCCGAACCTGCAGATGTCACAGGGAGGTAACGGACCATCTCGGTCCGCCACTCGGGCACCGGGTCGTGCCGCGGGTACCGCGGTGCCGTCTGGCAGGCTGGTACGTCCGGGGCCGGTAGCTCAGCAGGTCAGAGCATGGGACTCATAAAACCTAGTCACTTCCCCGCGTCGGGTGCATTCCACGCTCAGCGCGCCGCCGAGGACATCGCGGCGGTGGTCACCCCCGACCCGCCATAGATCACACCGTTCCTCCAGCGTGGCGGCCTGGCGGAGTCACACGCCGGTGAGCGGCGGCCTCACCCGGTGCGGCGCCGGCAACCCGTTGACATGCGACGTCGCAGTAGAGGGAATCCGCTCAGGACGACCGTGCGGGCGTCGTCCTGCAACTGCTCCGCCGAGTGGTCCGGCACGCGGCGCATCAGCCGCCGCACGGTCTCCGGCGCCGCGGTGCCCGGCCGAGGCGCGGCCCGTGCCCAGGGGTACGCGAGAGGGGTCGCGGGTCGGCCTACTGCCCCACGATGGACAGAGCTGGCGG
Organism: Blastococcus sp. KM273128; assembly: GCF_021698975.1. GTDB lineage: Bacteria > Actinomycetota > Actinomycetes > Mycobacteriales > Geodermatophilaceae > Blastococcus. Next base: position 40,114 of record NZ_SSXA01000027.1, read on the forward strand.
TTCGGCCGGCACAGGGGGCTGCGGGGTCAGCGCCCCGGGAACGAGGTCCAGCGCGGCGAGCATGCGTGCGGTCTCGACGAAGTCGGTCACCGGTGCGGCATCCATGTCGTTGCGCCAGGCGATCGCCAGGGACGACGGTGGTAGCCCGTCGACGGGGATGAACGTCAGTCCAGGGCGGTCGTAGAAGCGCTGTGTCGAGGCCTGGGTGAAGGCGACCCCGCGACCGGACAGGATGGCCTCGAAGCACTCGTCGACGCTGCCCACGTCTGCGCCGAGCCTGACGGCGTGGGCGCCCCGGCTGTCGGTGGCCAGCCAGAAGTCCCGCCAGTACTCCGGGGCCCGGCGGGCGACGAAGGCCTCGTCGAGGACCTCCTCCACGCTGACCTTGGGCCGGCCGGCCAGCGGTAAGTCGGCCGAGGTGACGAGCAGGCGCGGCTCGACGAAGAGCGTCTCGATGCTGAGCCAGTCGTGCACGAGCAGCGGCGGCCGGACGAAGGCGACGTCGACGCTGCCGTTGGCCAGCCCGACGTAGGGGTCGGCGAAGTCGTGGGAACGCATCTCGACCAGGACCCGGGGGTGCCGGGTCTGGAATGCGGTGAGGATCTTGGGAGTCAGCTCGGCGGCGGCGTTGGCCTGGAACCCGACGACGAGGGTGCCGCGCACGCCGCGCGAGGCCTCCCGGGTCGCGGCGACCAGCCGGTCGGCGCCGGTGAGCAGGCGGTGGGCTTCCTCCAGCAGCACCTTGCCCACGGCGGTGAGTTCGACGTGGCGGCTGGTGCGGTCCAGGAGACGCGCGCCCAGGGAGTGCTCGAGCTTGCGGATCTGCACGCTGAGGGAGGGCTGGGCGATGTGCAGACGCGCCGCGGCGCGACCGAAGTGCAGTTCCTCGGCCACAGCGACGAAGTACCGGAGTGACCGCAGCTCGGGGGTGTCCGGCATCACCCGAAGGTAGGCCCTGGCCCACGCGAAGACCAATAGAACGTGGCTATCGCTCGGTAGGGAGCAGGTATTGGACGTGTGGGCGGCGTCACCGTCTGATGGTGACGCCCGCCACGGGGACCCCCGGGCTGGTCACCCCGTACCCCTCCGAGAGGACTCAACGATGAGTGCGCCCACCCGCGCTCCGTCGGCCGAAGAATGGGCCGCGGCCTTCACCGACGCCAGCAACACCGACCCCGAGATCCAGGCGCACGGCAAGTACTTCACCTGCTCCTACCTCCTGGACGCCACGGAGCGCACCTACGTGATCCAGGTGGAGTCCGGCAAGGTCACCCACGTCACCGTGGATCCGGGCCCGCTCGACGTCCCCTACCAGTTCGCTATCCGTGCCTCGGCCGAGACCTGGCGCGGGTTCGGCGAGGAGACCCCCGCCGCCATGTTCCACGGCATCTGGGCGGCCAGCTTCCAGCGCGACATGAAGCTCGAAGGCGACGTCCTGGTCCTCATGCAGAACCTGCGCTGCATCACCCGCCAGGTCGAGCTCCTGCGCGTCGTCGGCTCCCCGGTCTGAGGAAGGAAATTCCCATGAGCAACAGCAAGATCTCGCCCGTCACCGGTCACTACGTGAGCGTCGACGTCGACGGCCTCGAGTACAAGGTCTTCTACCTGGAGAACGGGACCGGCCAGCCCATCCTGTGCCAGCACACCGCGGGCTGCCACAACCACCAGTGGCGCGGCCTGTTGGAGGACGAGGAGATCACCGCCAACTACCGGGTCATCGCCTACGACCTGCCCCGCCACGGCAAGTCCGACCCCCCGGAGAACACCGAGTGGTGGAAGGAGGAGTACCAGCTCTCCGCCGAGCACTACTCCAACTTCATCATCGCCCTGGCCGACGCCCTCGAGCTGGAGAACCCCATCTTCATGGGCTCCTCGTTCGGCGGGAACGTGGCCCTGCAGCTGGCCCTGCGCCGGCCCGACCGGTTCGCCGGCGTCCTGAGCGTCGAGGGCGCCGACTACTCCCCCGGCTTCTACCTGGACTGGTGGCAGCACCCGCACGCCAACGCCGCCCAGGTCTGCGCCAGTGGCACCTGGGACCTCATGGCCCCCCAGTCCCCCGAGGCCGACCGCTGGAAGACCTGGTTCTACTACACCCAGGGATCCGAGGCCTTCAAGGGCGACCTGCACTTTTACTCCGTCGACCACGACCTGCGCGGCAGGCTCGGCGAGATCGACGGCGAGAAGTGCCCGGTGGTGATGATGACCGGCGAGTACGACTACCTCACCACCCCCGAGGACAGCGAGCGCACCGCCAACGCCATCACCAACGGATCCTTCATCTACATGCCCGCGATCGGGCACTTCCCGATGAGTGAGAACCACGCGGTGTTCCGCACCTACCTGATCCAGGCGCTGGAGCTGCTGCAGGCCAAGCGCGAGAAGCCGGCCGCCGCTCTCGCCTGACCGCGTGCCGCGGCCGAACATCGAAGGGACCCCGCAGTGCAGCAGGCAACGACCCCCATCCGTGTCGCCGGCGCCCCGGTACTGGGTGAGGAGACCAGACCGGTGACCCGCCCGGACGGCGGTGACCCCGTCGGTCACGTGACCGTCGCCGAGCCCGGACACGTCGAGGCCTCCGTGGCCGCCGCACACGAGGTCGCACCGCAGTTCGCGGGCCTCCCCGCCCACCGCCGGGCCGACGCCCTCGCCCACGTCTCCCGCCGGCTGACCGAGTCCCGCGAGGAGCTGGCCGCCGTCATTGTCGCGGAAGGCGGCAAGCCTATCCGGTGGGCCCGCGCCGAGGTCGACCGGGCTGCGGCGACCTTCCGGCTGGCCGGGGAAGAGGCCCGCCGCTGGGTCGGTGACCTCCAACGGCTGGACACCGACCCCTCCGGGGAAGGACGCATCGCCCTCAACCGGCGCGTCAGCCGCGGACCCGTCCTGGGCATCACCCCGTTCAACTTTCCGCTCAACCTGGTCGCCCACAAGGTCGCCCCCGCCCTCGCCGTCGGGGCCCCCATCGTGCTCAAGCCCGCCCCAGCCACACCGTTGTCGGCCCTGTTCCTGGGGGACCTGCTCGCCGAGACCGACCTCCCGGCCGGGTCGTGGTCGATCCTCACCGTGCCCAACGAACGAATGGACCCGCTGGTCACAGACCCGCGGCTGCCCGTGGTGTCCTTCACCGGCTCCGGCCCCGTCGGCTGGGGCATCCGCGACCTGGTGCCCCGCAAGCACGTCACACTCGAGCTCGGCGGCAACGCCGCGGTCATCGTCTGCGCCGACTGGAACACCCCCGCCGACCTGTTGCACGCCGCCCAGCGCATCGCCGCGTTCGGCGTCGGCCAAGCCGGCCAGTCCTGCATCTCCGTGCAGCGGGTCATCGCCGACCGCAGCGTCTTCGACCAGCTGCGCGACCTGGTCGTCGCCGAGGTAGAGGCGCAGGTGCTCGGTGATCCCGAGGACGAGGAGACCACCCTGGGCCCTATGATCGACGAACGGGCCGCCCAGCGAGCGCACAGCTGGATCACCGAGGCCACCGATGCTGGCGCGCGCGTGCTCACCGGCGGTGGGCGCGACCACGCCCGCCTGCAGCCCACCGTGCTCATCGACGTGCCCCTCGGCGCCCGTGTCGACCGCGACGAGGTGTTCGCCCCTGTGCTGTCACTGCGGGCCGTGGACGGACTCGATGCTGCCTTCGCCGCGGTCAACGACTCCGACTTCGGGCTACAGGTCGGCGTGTTCACCCGCGACATCGCCACCGCCTTCCGCGCACACCGAGAGCTCGAAGTCGGAGGCGTCATCGTGGGCGACGTGCCCAGCTACCGCGCCGACCAGATGCCCTACGGCGGCACGAAGGGCTCGGGCATCGGACGTGAAGGCGTCCGCTTCGCGATGGAGGACCTCACCTTCGACCGCGCGCTCGTCCTCACCGGCGTGGATCTGTAGCGACGACCCGAGCGCGGCGCCACCACGACTGTCGACCCCGCCCTGCCCGGGACCGCGTGCCTCGACCTCACCCCGGGCGGTGAAGCAGGGCGCACCGAGCCTGCATCTACACGCCTGCAGCCCGATGGAGGTGGTGAACGGCGCCGCCCGCATGGGGGTCTCCGTGCCCGCTGACCAAGGGCAAGCTGCCCACCGCCCAGTGGGTCGAGGTCATCCAGGCTGGCCACCGGCTCGACTCTGGGCGTCGTCAGGTGCTTGCCGGCGGGGTCAACGACATCGACGGCACGCTCATGGAGAAGACGATCTCCCGGATGGTCGGCTCCGAGCACGGCTCCGCCAAGAGCCCCCAGGAACTGGCCGAACTCGCCATGGGTGCCGGCCGGCCGGTGCGCCAACGGACCATGACCTACGGCTCCGTGCCCGAGGAGCGTGCCGCCGCGACCGCCCGCGGAGGAGCGCAGCGACGGTCCCTCGTGGTGCTCCCCCGGTGAAGGACATCCGTGAACCTGCGACCCGTCAGCCAGACGCGCGCGTGACACAGTTCGCTGCGTCAAACGCGAGACGGCCAACGGCTCCGGCTATCCTGAGCGCGGAAATGACACAGCTATGACACGGAGTCCCTTGTGTCAAACCGGCCCTATCATCCGCTGTTTGCAGGAGGCAACAGCCGTCTGAACTGGGAAAACAGTAGTTCGGGGCGGTAGCTCAGCCGGTCAGAGCATGGGACTCATAATCCCTGGGTCGTGGGTTCGAGCCCCACCCGCCCCACCGACATACGTGCAGGTAAACGGCCTGGTGTGTGATCGTCGATCTTGACGGTATGGCTCCGTGCCCACACGGTGCCCACACTACGTACCGTGACGTCTGGTGACAGAGGCCTGGTGGGCGCGTCCACGCGTTCGGGACTGCTGCACGGATAGGTGACATCTGATCTGTGGTGCCGAGAGGTGCCGCTGGAAGGATGTTCACCGTGCCCAAGCCCTACCCCAAGGAGTTCCG
>NZ_SSXA01000028.1 GCF_021698975.1 Blastococcus sp. KM273128
GGTCGATCCAGCGGGAGCCGCGCCGGCCCCCGCCACCGCGGCGCCCCCGGCCCGGCGCGGCTCCCGCTGGATCGACCGCTACGACCCCGAGGACCCCCGCTTCTGGGCCTCGCCGCAGGGCCGCCCGGTGGCGCGGCGGAACCTCGCCTGGTCGGTGCTGGCCGAGAACATCGGCTTCAGCGTGTGGCAGATGTTCAGCGTCGCGACCGCGGTGCTCGCCTCGATCGGCTACGGCTTCACCAGCGACCAGCTCTTCTGGCTGGTCGCCACGGCCGGGCTGGTCGGCGCGGTCATGCGGGTGCCCTACACGTTCATGCCCGCGCTCGTGGGCGGCCGCAACTGGACCGTGGTCAGCGCCGCCCTGCTGCTGGTCCCGGTCACCCTGCTCACGGTGGCCGCGACCACCGCGCAGCCCTACTGGTTCTGGGTGCTGACGGCGGTCACCTGCGGCTTCGGCGGTGGCAACTTCGCCTCCTCGATGGCGAACATCTCGTTCTTCTACCCCGACAAGGAGAAGGGCTTCGCGCTCGGGCTGAACGCGGCCGGTGGCAACATCGGTGTCGCGATCATCCAGCTGGTCGGCCCGCTGGCGGTCACCGCCGGCGCGATCGCCGTCGTCGGCGGCACCACGGGGACGACGGCGGACGGCGGCGCCCGCTACGTCCAGAACGTGGCCCTCATCTGGGTGCCGTTCATCGTGCTGGCGGTGGTGGGCGCCTGGTACGGGATGGACAACCTCTCCGGCGCCCGGGCCGACATCGCCGGCCAGGCCGCGATCGCCCGCCGCCGGCAGACGTGGGTGATGGCGTTCCTGTACATCGGCGCGTTCGGCTCCTTCATCGGGTTCTCCGGCGCCTTCCCGCTGGTGCTGGCCAACGAGTTCGCCGCCGACACCTACCGCTACGCCTTCCTCGGCCCGCTGGTCGGCTCGCTGTCCCGGCCGTTCGGCGGCTGGCTGGCCGACCGGGTGGGCGGCGCGAAGGTCACCGTGGTCACCTTCGTCGGCCAGGCGGTGGCGATCGGCACGGCGATCGCGTTCCTGCGGGCCGGCAGCTTCGCCGGGTTCCTGGCCAGCTTCCTGGTGCTGTTCGCGGTCGTGGGCATGACCAACGGCTCCACCTACCGGATGATCCCGATCATCTACCGGGCCGAGGCGGCCGCCGCGCACCCCGGCGACAGCCCCGCGGAGGTGCTCTACCGCGCCCGGCGGGACACCGCGGCGGCGGTCGGCATCATCTCGGCGGTGGGCGCCCTGGGCGCGGTCTTCATCCCCCGGGTGGTGTCGGAGTCCTACGGCGCGACCGGCGGGGTGGAGACGGCGCTGCTGGCCTTCTGCGGCTTCTACGTCCTCTGCGTGGCGGTGACCTGGGCGGTCTACCTGCGCCGCGGCACGCTGATGCAGCGCGCCGGCGTGTGAGCGGCCGGCGGCCCCGGACCGGGCCTGCCGTGGCCCCCGCGGGTGAGGCGGCACCGTCCCGGGGTGCAGCCGGACCCGCTGAACGACGAAGATCGCCGGGTGACCGCAGCCGAGGAGACCACCACCGGGCGCACGCTCGTCGAGGCCGGGGCCCCGGTGGCGGGGTCGATGAGCGCCGCCGCGGCGACCGTGGTCTTCGAGCCCGCCGCCGCGCGGGTGCAGGTGCACGACGGATTCGCCGCGGTGCTCCGCCGGGCCGCCGCCGACGCCGCCGGCCTGCCCACCGGCCGCGAGCGGGTGCGGGCCGGCGCCGCGCTCGCCTTCGCCGTCGAGCACGCGGTGACGCTGCACCGCGCCGGGCGGGCGGTGCGCGGCGACGACTTCCTCGCCGACCGGCCGGGCAACCGGCCGGTCGCCGACGAGCTGACCGAGGCGGTGCTGCTGGCCGCCCGCGCCTCGACCGACGAGCGCCGGGTGCGGCACCTGGGCTACCTGCTCGCCGAGGTCGCCGTCTCCCCCGACCTCGACCCCGGGGTCGTTGGCCGGGCGCTGCGGCTGGCCGGTGCGCTCGGCTGGCGGCAGCTCGCCCTGCTGGCCGCGGTCGGCCGCCGCGACCGGGTGCCGCTGCCGATGACCCCGCTCGACGACGACCCGCGGGGCTGGACGGCGTGGGCCGCACGGGAGGACGTCGCCGAGCTGCAGCGCACCGGGCTGCTCGACCCGCCGCCGGCCCAGCCGCGACCCGGTGGTGCGGCGCTGCCCCGCCTCCGGATGGCCGACCTGCGGCTGACCCGCCGCGGGGTGCTCGTGCACCGGCTGCTCGTGCTGGAGGTGCTCCGCGAGGACGCGGTGACCGCCGCGCTGGCCGACCTGGGCCTCCCGCGCAGCTGACCCGCCGGATCGTTACCGCTTCGTGATCCAGGCGGTGGTGCCGTCCGCCCTCCCCGGCACGTCTTCCCCGGCAGAGGACCCGGAGGGAGCCCGCCATGCCCGTCAGCCGGCACGCACGGCCGGACAGCGCAGCCGTCGTCGCCGCGCGCCAGCTGGCCGAGGAGGCGCACCGCCGCCGGGCCCTCGGCGGGCTCCTCCCCGGCTCCTACCGGGCCCTCGACGCCCGCCGCGCGCGGAGCACGGTGTCGGGCACCGGGTTGCCGGTCCGCTCCGCCGCGCCCGGGTCCCGCTCGCGGACCTCGGTGACGACGTCGGACCACTCGTCCGGGTCGAGCGCCGCCGCGACGTCCTCGGCGGTGTAGAGCACGCCGGGGTCGTGCGCGTGGTGCTGCCCGTGGCCACCGAGCAGGTGCCCGACGACCAGCAGCGACCCGCCCGGCGCCACCGCCGCCGCCAGCCGGCGGAACACCTCGTCGCGGTCCGACCAGCTCGCGTGCAGGTAGTGCGCCGTCACCAGGTCGAAGCTGCCGGCCGGCGGGGCCCACTGCTCCAGGTCGGCGTGCACCCACTCGACCCGATCCGCCAGCCCCCGGGCCCGCGCCGCCGCGGCGGCCCGCTCCAGGGCCACCGGCGAGAAGTCCACCGCGGTGACCCGCCAGCCCCGCTCCGCGAGCCACAGGGCGTCCCCGCCCTCGCCGGCCCCGGCGTCCAGCGCGGTGCCGGCCGGCAGCCCGGCCGCCTCCTCCACCAGCTGCCGGTTGGGCCGGCCGCTCCACACCGCCGGTGCCGACCGGTAGAGCTCGTCGTAGGTCTCGCGGTCGGTGGCGCTCACGCCGCCACCTCGCGCAGCCGGGCGACCGCGTCCCGGGCGTCCTCCTGGACCAGGTCGGCGTTGATCATCGCCCCGGCACGGAGGCCCTGCGCCGCGGCCACGAGCACCTGGGCGCTCACGTCGCCGGTGTTGCCGGCGACCCAGACGCCGGGCACGTCGGTGCGCCCGGTCGGGTCGGCGGGCAGGTGCGTGCCCAGCACCGCGCCCTGCATCTCCACCGGCACCGGCACGGCCCCGAGGTCGGCCAGCAGCTCGGCGTTGGCGACCATCCGGGGGGCGACGACGACGGCGTCCCGCCCGACCAGCTCGCCGGAGGCCATCCGCACCGTGGCGGCGCCCTCGAGCCCGGCGACCTCGCCGTGGACGATGCGCACCCCCCGTGCCTCGAGCTGCTCGCGCTCCTCCTCGGTCGGCTCGGCGCCGGTGTGCACGAAGAGGACGACGTCGTCGGTCCACTGCCGCCAGAGCCCCGCGGCGTGCACCCCCATCGGGCCGGTGCTCACGATGCCGACCGCCCGGTCCCGGACCTCCCAGCCGTGGCAGTAGGGGCAGTGCAGCACCGTGCCGCCCCAGCGCTCGTCCACGCCGGGGATCGCGGGCAGCTCGTCGGTGAGGCCGGTGGCCAGCAGCAGCCGGCGGGCGTGCACCGAGCCGCCACCCTCCAGGGCGACCGCGAACCCGCCGTCCGCACGGCGCACGCCCACGACCCGGCCGGGGACCACGGTGCCGCCGTAGCCCTCCACCTCGCCCCGGCCGATGGCGTACAGCTCGGCGGGGGGCGCGCCCTCCCGGCCGAGGTAGTTGTGCACGTGCCCGGCCGGGGCGTTGCGGGGTTCGCCCGCGTCCACCACCAGCACGCTGCGTCGGGCGCGGGCCAGGGTGAGCGCTCCGCTCAGGCCCGCCGCGCCGCCTCCGATGACCACCACGTCGTACCGCTCGTCCATGGCGACCACTGTCGACCCGGGGAGACCACGCTGGCAACCATGCTTGCCGGAGTGGCAAACTGGTCGGCATGACCGACGACGACGTCCTGGCCACCGTGGGGCCGCGGCTGCGCGCGCTGCGCACCGAGCGCGGCTCGACCCTCTCCGACGTCGCCGGCACGACCGGCATCTCGGTGAGCACGCTGTCCCGGCTGGAATCCGGCGGGCGACGTCCCACCTTGGAACTGCTGCTGCCGCTGGCCCGCGCCTACGGCGTCGCGATCGACGACCTGGTCGACACCCCGGCGCCGGCCGACCCACGGGTGCACGGGCGCCCGATCGAGCGGGGCGACGGCATGACGATGGTGCCGCTGACCCGGCAGACCGGCGGCCTGCAGTCGTTCAAGATGATCCTGCCCGCCCGGTGGCGGGTGACCGAGACCGACCAGAAGACGCACGAGGGCTACGAGTGGCTCTACGTGCTCTCCGGCCGGATCCGGCTGCTGCTCGGCGCGCGCGAGTTCGTGCTCGGGCAGGGCGAGGTGGTCGAGTTCGACACCCGCGTGCCCCACACCTTCTCCAACCCGTTCCCCGAGCCGGCCGAGGCGTTGGTCCTCTTCGGGCCGCAGGGCGAGCGGATGCACGTCCGCGCCCGCCCCGCCTGAGCCCCTGAGCGGCGTTTTGTGCACAAAGCGCCGGCCGCCGCGCTGCGCTCGGGCTCGGGCTCAGGCCGACCGAGCGTAGGCGGCCGGCGTCGTCGCCAGCATCCTGCGGAAGTGCCGGGTCAGGTGCGCCTGGTCGTAGAAGCCGGCCGCCGTCGCCACCTCCGCAGCCGGCACCCCGTCGAGCAGCAGCCGGCGGGCGAGGTCGATCCGCCGCCCGGTCAGGTAGCGGTGCGGCGGCAGGCCGTGCCGCCGGGTGAACGCCCGGACCAGGTGCGTCGCGGTGACCCCGGAGCGGGCGGCGGCCACCCCCAGATCCACGCCCTCGACCAGCCGCGCGTCCAGCAGCTCCCGCAGCGCGTCGGCGACCCTGGAGTCGTGGACGGCGCCGGGCGGCGCGACCGCCCTGTCCAGCTGCTGCCCGAGCCGCTCGAGAACGAACGCCAGCCGGCTCTGCGCCTCGAGGTCCTCGGAGCGCGGGGTGAGCGCCGCGTGCAGCCGCGAGACCCGGTCGCGCAGCACGTCGTCGGCGAACTCCGGCCGGTCCACGGCCCGCCCGACGCGCTGGGCCCCCAGCGCCTCCGGCTCCAGGTAGAGCACCCGCTTGCGGAACCCGGTCGGCAGCTCGGACCGCCCGTCGTGCGGCACGCCCGGCGGCAGGAGCGTCACGACGGCCCGCGAGGCGCCGTGCGCCTGCCGGTCGAGGTCGTAGCGGACCGCGCCGTCGTCGACCAGCAGCAGCGTCCAGGCGTCGTGGGTGTGCGACGGGTAGGCGTGGTCGGTGAACCGGGCGTGCAGCACCTCGGTCAGCCCGGGCACCCGCGGGCGCCAGGCCACCACCTCGGCCGGGCCGGTCACGTCAGGAACGTACAAGACCCCGGGGCGGTGGCGGCGTGACGCTGGACGCCATGACCACAGCGCAGACCGCCCCCGAGAGCACGCCCGGCACCGTCGCCGTCCCCGGCGAGTCGGGCCCGCCGTGGCCGACGAAGATCGTCGTCCTCCTGCGCGAGGGGCTGCTGCCCTGGCAGGAGCTCAACGTCACCGCCTTCCTGGCCGGCGCGGTGGCGGCGGCGATCCCCGAGCTGATCGGCCGCCCGTACGAGGACGCCGACGGCACCCGGTACCTGGCCATGATCCGCCAGCCGGTGCTCGTCATGACCGGCTCGTCCGGTGTGCTGGCCACGGCCCGGGAGCGTGCGGTGCAGCGCGGGCTGCCGACGTCGGTGTTCACCGCGGACCTGTTCGCCACGGGTGGCGACGCCGAGAACCGGGCCGCCGTGCGCGCGGTGGCCGCCGCGGACCACGACCTCGTCGGCATCGCCCTGCACGGCCCGAAGAACGCCGTCGACAAGGTGGTCAAGGGCGCCCGGATGCACCCCTGAGCCCCGTCCGGCGTTTTGTGCACAAAACGCCGCTCAGAGGGTGACGACGAGGGCGCCGTCCTCCTCGCGCACCGGGTAGACGCGGATCGGCGCGGCGCCGCTGGTCGAGGCGCCGTCGCCCCAGCGGTAGGCGTACTGGTGCAGCGGGCAGACCAGCACGTCGACGTCGGTCTGCCCGTCGGCCAGCGGGCCCCCGGCGTGCGGGCAGGCCGCCTGGGTGGCGTGCAGCGAGCCGTCGCGCAGCCGGAACACCGCGATCTGCACCCCGTCCGCGACGAACGCCCGCCCCTCCCCGGGCGGCACGTCCTCCACCCGGCCCACGACCACCCCGGCCGGCGCCGCGACGTCGGTGAGGCTCATCGGACCGGCACCTGCGGCAGCGCGACCAGCGGGAGGGCGGGCCGGAACTGGCCCGCTGTCGCCGGTTCGGGCCCGTCCTGCCCCCACGGGTCGCGGTAGGCGTCGATGGAGCGCTGGATGCCGGCGTCGAGGTGGGCGGCGTCGTCGTCCAGCGCCTGCCGGATCGTGTCCAGCCCGACGCGCGGCACGAAGTCGTAGGTGCGCTCCAGCCAGTTGGCGTTCTCGCGGTAGTGCTGCAGGAACCGGCCGGCCAGGGTGAGCACGGCGTCCCGGCCCTCCACCGTGGCCAGCAGGTCGCCCTTGCGGACGGTGGCCCCCGCGGCGCCGCCGACGTAGACCTCCCACCTCCCGCCGCCGACGGCCACCACGCCGACGTCCTTCACGTAGGCCTCCGCGCAGTTCCGCGGGCAGCCGACGACGGCCATCTTGATCTTGGCCGGGCTCTCGATGCCCTGGAACCGGGTCTCCAGGTCGATGCCGAGCTGGGTGGAGTCGTCCAGGCCGAACCTGCAGAAGTCGGAGCCGACGCAGGTCTTCACCGTGCGCATGCTCTTGCCGTACGCGTAGCCGCTGGGCATGCCGAGGTCGGACCACATCGCCGGCAGGTCCTCCTTGCGGACGCCGAGCAGGTCGATCCGCTGGCCGCCGGTCACCTTGACCATCGGCACCTCGTACTTCTCGGCGACGTCGGCGATCCGCCGCAGCTGCGCCGGCGTCGTCACCCCGCCCTTCATCTGCGGGACGACGGAGAAGGTGCCGTCGCGCTGGATGTTGGCGTGGACGCGGTCGTTGATGAACTCGGCGTCCTTCTCGGGGACGTGGTCGTGGCCCCACATCATCTTGAGCAGCGACGTGAGCCCCATCTTCGACTTCGCGTCGTCCTTCCCGCCCGGGGCGAGGGCGGCGAAGACGGCGGAGACGCTGCGCAGGTCCCGCTCGCGGATGGCGGCCATGAGCTCCGGCTTGGCCATCGGGATGCCGGGGACGTAGTACGAGGCAGCGGGGTCCTCGGCCACCTCGCCGTCGGCGGCCCACTCGACGACCTGCTTCACCAGCGACTTGCACGAGCCGCAGCCCTTGCCCGCGCGGGTGCGGTCCATGACCGCCCCGACGCTGCCGCAGCCGGCGGCGACCGCGCCGCAGATGTCGCCCTTGCTCACCCCGTTGCAGTTGCAGACCTGGCTGTCGGCGGGCATCTCCGCGACGCCCACCTCCGCCACGCCGTCGGAGAGGTCGACCAGCAGCCGGATCCGTTCCTCGGGCAGCGGCGCGCCCCGGTCGAACGCCTGGGTGAGGAAGGCGACCTTGCGGGTGTCGCCGAGCAGGGTGGCCCCGACCAGCTTGTCGTCGCGGATCACCACCGACAGGTGCACGCCGCGCCGGGGCTCGGAGATGACCAGGAACTCGTCGTCGTCCCGCTCGGGGGTGCTCGCCCCCATCACCGCGACGTCGACGCCGGCCACCTTGAGCTTCGTCGCCGTCCGGCTGCCGTGGTACGCGGCGTCCGGGTCGGTGCCGGTCAGCACGTCCGCCAGGACCTTCGCGTGCTCCCAGGCGGGAGCGACCAGGCCGTAGACCTCGCCGCGGTGCTGGGCGCACTCGCCGATGGCGTAGACGTCGGGGTCGTCGGTGCGCAGCTGGTCGTCGACGACGACCGCCCGCTCGACCTCGAGCCCGGAGCGGACGGCGAGGTCGGTGTGCGGGCGCACCCCGGCGGCGACGACGAGCAGGTCGCAGTCCAGCCGCCGGCCGTCCTTGAGCACGACGCCCTCGACGGAATCGGCGCCAAGCACCTCGGTGGCCAGGACGTCGAGGTGCACGGTGATGCCGAGGGACTCGACGCTCCTCTTGAGGATGGCCCCGGCCTCGGCGTCCAGCTGGGCGTTCATCAGCCACGGCATCGCGTGCACCAGCTCGACGTGCAGCCCGTGGCCCTGCAGCGCCCGCGCCGCCTCCAGGCCGAGCAGCCCGCCGCCCATGACCACGGCGCGCCGGCAGCGGCCGGTGGCCGCGAGCATCGCCCGCGTCTCGTCGATGGTGCGGAAGCCGTGCACCCCGGGCAGCAGCGAGCCGTCGTCGCGCCGGACCCCGGCCATGGGCGGGATCCACGAGTAGCTGCCGGTGGCGAGCACCAGGTGGTCGTAGCCGGTGACGCTGCCGTCGGCGGCGTGCACCTGCTTGGCGGCGGTGTCGACGCGCTCCACCCGGACGCCGGCCCGCAGGTCGATCCCGTTGTCGGCGTACCAGTCGTGGGAGTTGAGCACGATGTCGTCCTCGTGCTGCTCCCCGGCCAGCACCGGGCTGAGCATGATCCGGTTGTAGTTGCCGTGCGGCTCGTCGCCGAAGACGGTGATGCGGAACTGGTCGCCGCCCCCGCGCTCGAGCACCTCCTCCACGAAGCGGGCGCCGGCCATGCCGTTGCCCACCACGACCAGCCGCGCGCGGGGGTCGAGGTCGTCGTCCAGGTGCAGGGCGGTGGCGCCGGCGAGGCGGGCCCCGAGGATCGCCGTCATCTCAGACCTCCACCAGACCCAGGTCGACGACGATCTCGCCGGTGACGCCCTCGGGCGCGGCCGCGTGCAGCTCCACCACCGAGCCGCCCACCACGTCCTCGACCACGCGCAGCGGCACGTGGGTGTCGGCCTTGGCCCCGATCGGGAACCAGCGCACCGGCTCGCCGTCGCGGACGAGGAGCACGTAGACCAGCTCGGCGGTCGCGTTGCCGCCGCGGAAGTACAGGGCCTGGGCGCTGCACCCGGCCGGGACGGTGTAGCGCAGCGCAGGGTCGATCGGGCCGGGCTTGGCCAGGCCCTCCCCGGTGATGGGGAAGACGCCTTGCAGGAAGCGCGGGGTGCTCTTCACGGGGGTTCTCCTGGTCAGCGAGCGGGACGGCGGGCGCGGGACGGGTTCGGTGGCGGGCCGGTGCGGAACGGGCTCGGGCTGGGTCGCGGCCGGCGGTGGCGCGACGCGCTCCGCCGGGCCGGTCACGCGGGTGACGGCGACGGCGCAGGCCTTGAACGGCGGCATCCGCGACGTCGGGTCGAGGGCGTCGGCGTCGGTGAGCGCGTTGGCCCCGGCCCAGTGGAAGGGCACGAAGACGACGTCGGGCCGGATGGCGTCGGTGACCTGCGCGTGGAACCGGGCGCGGCCGCGCCGGGTGGCCAGCTCGACGACGTCGTCCTGCGCGACGCCGAGCCGGGCAGCGAGGTCGGGGTGCAGCTCGGCCCGCGGGCCGGGCGCCACCAGGTTGAGGCTGCGGGTGCGGCGGGTCTGGGTGCCCGACTGGTACTGGGCGAGCACCCGGCCGGTGGTGAGCACCAGCGGGTACTCGGCGTCGGGGCGCTCGTGCGGCTCGACGTGCTCGACCCGCACGAACCGGGCCCGGCCGTCGGGCGTGGCAAACCGCTCGGTGAACAGCCGCGGGGTACCGGGGTGCCCGGGCGCGGGGCAGGGCCAGAAGACACCGCGCTCCTCGTCGATGCGCCGGTAGCTGATGCCCGCGTAGTCGGCCTTCCCCCCGGCGCTGGCGCGGCGCAGCTCCTCGAAGACGGTCTCCGGGTCGCCGCTGAAGCCGTGCGCGCCCAGCCGGCCGGCCAGCGTCGCCAGCAGCTGGAGGTCGTCGGGCACGCCGTCGGGCGGGTCGAGGGCCCGCCGCCGGCGGATCACCCGCCCCTCGAGGTTGGTCGTCGTGCCGGCCTCCTCGGCCCACATGGCGCTGGGCAGGACGACGTCGGCGAGCTCGGCGGTCTCGGAGAGGAAGAAGTCGCTGACCGCGAGGAAGTCCAGGTCGCGCAGCCGGCTGACGACCCGCCGGGCGTCGGGCGCGGAGACCGCGACGTTGGAGGCGAGCACCAGCAGCGTGCGCACCCCGCCGTCGGTGCCGAGCGCGTCGAGGAGCTCGTAGGCCGACCGGCCGGGCAGCGGCAGGTCGTCGGGGTCGACGCCCCAGACGGCGGCGACGTGCGCGCGGGCGGCGGGGTCGGCGAGCGACCGGTAGCCGGGCAGCTGGTCGGCCTTCTGCCCGTGCTCGCGACCGCCCTGCCCGTTGCCCTGGCCGGTGATCGTGCCCCAGCCGCTCCCCCGCCGGCCCGGCAGCCCGAGGGCCAGCGCCAGGTTGATCCACGCCTGCGCGGTGTCGGTGCCGCTGCGGTGCTGCTCGGCGCCGCGGGCAGTCAGGATCATCGCGTTCCCCGCCCGGGCGAGGGCGAAGACGGTGCGCCGCTGGTCGGCGACGGGCACGCCGGTGAGCCGCTCGACCCGGTCGGGCCAGTACGCGGCGACGCCGGCCCGCACCTGGTCGAAGCCGGTGGTGCGCTCGGCGACGTACCGCTCGTCGACCAGCCCCTCGGCCACCGCGATGTGCAGCAGCCCGTTGGCCAGCGCCAGGTCGGTGCCGGGCAGCGGCTGCAGGTGCAGGTCGGCGTTGCGGGCTGTGGCGGTGCGGCGCGGGTCGACGACGACGTGCTGCGCGCCGCGCTCGCGGCCGGCGTCGAACCACTGCATCGCCGGGGGCATGGTGTCGGCGGGGTTGCTGCCCACCAGCACGACGACGTCGGCGTCGGCGATGTCGCTCAGCGGGAAGGGCAGCCCCCGGTCCAGGCCGAACGCGCGGGTGGCCGCCCCGGCAGCGGAGGACATGCAGAACCGGCCGTTGTAGTCGATCGCGCTGGTCCGCAGGGCGACCCGGGCGAACTTGCCGAACTGGTAGGCCTGCTCGTTGGTGAGGGAGCCGCCGCCGAAGCAGCCGACGGCGTCCCGGCCGTGGGTCGCCCGGGTGCGCTCGATCGCCGCGACCAGCCGGTCCAGCGCCTCGTCCCAGGTGCTCTCCACCAGCGGGCTGGACCGGTCCCCGGCGACGGCGCGCACCAGCGGCCGGGTGAGCCGCTCGGGGTGGTCGAGCAGTTCGGCCGACGACCAGCCCTTGGAGCACAGCCCGCCGCGGTTGGTCGGGAAGTCCAGCGGCACCAGCGTCGCGGGGCGGTCCCCGGCGGTGACGGCCATCCCGCACTGCAGCGAGCAGTAGGGGCAGTGCGTGCTCGTCGTCCGCGACGCGCGCGCCCCCGGGGCGGCGGCGGGGCGCGAGGCGGGAGCGGGCACGGGTCGAGCCTGGGTCGCCGTCGTTTCCCCGCGTCGACCCCGGCGTCAAGCCTGCGTTCCGTTCCCCTCACCGCGGCCGCCGGGCCGGTGTGCGGTGGAGGACGCCGGTCAGGTGCCGTCGGCCAGACCCGGCAACCGGGCGGGGTCGTCCACGGCGTGCACGCCCACCTGGTCGGCCGGGACGATGAGCGCACCGGCGACCGACAGGCCGGCGTCCTCCACCCGGTAGTGGATCGTCTGGGCGGTGATCCACCCGTCCTCCACCAGGTAGGAGTCGACCCCGCAGCGGATGTCGAACTGCTCGTTGCGACCGCTCCACTCGAGCATCGCCATCCGGTCGTCGGCCAGGACGTAGCCGTAGGAGTAGGTGCCCTCGGCGGCGGCCCGCCACAGCCGGTGCGCCGAGGAGCGCACGCCGTCGTGGCCCCGGAACACCTCGCGGGCGGAGAGGACCACGACCTCGGGGTGGTAGTTCTCGGCGAGGTCGGCCTCGAGGTCGCCGGTGCGGCGGTGGTGCAGGTGGGAGGTCATGACCTCGCGGATGGTGCGGCTGCGCGGGTGCTGGGACATACCGTGATCGTGGCGCTGCCCGCGGCCGCCGTCGATGGCGCGCGCGGCCGTGGTGGGATCTGGGGGTGACTCCTCGACGGCCGGTCGTCCGGCGGATCGACGACCCCGACGAGCCCGGGCCCGACGTCCGCCTCGCCGAGCAGCGGGACGTGCCGGCCATCGCCGCCACGCTCACCGTCGCGCTGGCCGACTCCCGCTGGACCCGGTGGGCGCTGCCGGACGACGGCCGCATGCAGCGGCTCACCCGGCTCCACGAGCTGGACGCGGCGCACCGCGGGGTGGCCACGGGAACCGCGTGGGTGACCGAGGAGCGCGACGCCGTCGCCGTCTGGGAGCCTCCGCCGGGCGCGCCGGGCACCCACCCCCTGCCGGACGACGTGCGGGCGGCCCTGGCCCGCGAGCTCCCCTACCTGTCGGCCGACCGCGCCCGGGTGGTCGCCGAGACCGAGGCGCTGGTCACCGCGGCGCTGCCCGACCGGCCGCACTGGCGGCTGCGGCACCTGGGCGTCCGCCCGTCGTCCCGCCGCCGGGGGCTGGCCGCCGCCGTGCTCGCGCCGGTGCTGGTGCGCTGCGACGCCGAGAAGACGCCCGCCGCCGCAGCGGTGTTCGGCTGGGCCAACGTGCGGTTCTTCCGGGGGTTCGGCTTCCAGGTCACCGAGACCACCCGCACCAGCGACGACGAGCTGCCGCTGTGGGTGCTCGTCCGCGAGCCGCTCTCGCTGAGCTGACCGCGTCACCGCCCGACCCGATCCGGAGGACCCGTGCCGCCCAGCCCCGCTGCCCGCCTGCTGCCCCCGCTGCTCCGCCTGCTTCGCCGCCGGCGGGAGTTCGAGCACCCGGACCGCATGCTGGAGGGCGTGCGGGAGCGGCTGCTGCGCCCGGTGCCGTACGGGCCGCCCGGCCGGCTCGGCCCGGTGGAGGTCGAGGTCGACGACCACCACCCGACCGGCTGGCCGGTGTACCGGGTGCTCCCCCGTGACCGGACGCCGGAGCGCGCCGCCGTCTACGTGCACGGCGGCGCGTGGGTGAACCAGATCCACCCGCTGCACTGGCGGCTGGTGGCCCGGCTCGCCGCCCGCAGCGGCGCCGCGATCACCGTGCCGGTCTACCCGCTGGCACCGCGGGGGACGGCGGCGACGGTGGTGCCGCCGGTGGCCGACCTGCTCACCGCGCTGGCCGACCGGTACGGCGCGGGGCGGGTCACCGCGATGGGCGACTCGGCGGGCGGCCAGATCGCGCTGTCCGCCGCGCTGTTCCTCCGCGACCGCGGCGCGCCCCCGCTGCACCGCACGGTGCTCATCTCGCCCGCGGTGGACCTGACCCTGGCCAACCCGGAGATCGACCTCGTCGAGCCGCGGGACCCCTGGCTGGCCCGGCCTGGCACGCGGGCGGCGATCGAGCTCTGGCGGGGCGAGCTGCCGCTGACCGATCCGCTGGTGAGCCCGCTGTTCGGGGACCTGGCCGGCTCGGGCCCGCTGACCGTGTTCAGCGGCACCCGCGACATCACCAGCCCGGACACCCGGCTGCTGGTCGAACGGGCGCGCGCGGCGGGAGTACCGGTCGACCACCACGAGGAGGAGGGCCTGGTGCACGTGCACGCGCTGCTGCCCGTGCCGGAGGGACGGCGGGCGCAGCGGGTGATGGCCGAGGTGCTGGCCGGCTGACGCGGGCAGTGCGCCGCCGTGAGGTGCTGGCGCCGCCGGCGGCCGCGCTGGGAGAGTTCCGCTCGGGTGTCGATCCGGCGGGACCCCGTTCGTACAGGGGGTGAGCGACCGGCACGGAGCCGGCGCCCGACCCAGGAGGCACCCATGGCCCAGTACCTGCTCAGCATCGTCCAGCCGGTCGGCGAGGTCCCCCCGCCGGAGGACCTCGAGCCGGTGATGGCGCAGCTCGCCGCGCTCAACGAGGAGATGCAGGCCGCCGGGGCGTGGGTCTTCGCCGCCGCGCTGCACCAGCCGGAGGCGTCGACCGTCGTCCGCGCCGACGGGGACGGCGTGCTCGTCACCGACGGCCCCTACGCCGAGGCCAAGGAGTTCGTCGGCGGGTTCGACGTGATCGAGGCCGAGGACCTGGACCAGGCCCTGGTCTGGGCCGGCAAGCTGGCCCGCGTCCTCGGGGGTCTCCCGGTCGAGGTGCGGCCCGTGGCCCAGACCTTCTGACAGTCGTGACCGACGCCGTCGCCGAGGTCGAGCGGGTCTTCCGCGAGCACCACGGCCGGGCGGTCGCCGTCCTGGTCCGCCTGCTCGGGGACGTCGACGCCGCCGAGGAGGCGGTCCAGGACGCCTTCCTCACCGCCCTGGCCCGCTGGCCGGCCGACGGCGTCCCCCCGAGCCCGGCCGGCTGGATCGTCGCCACCGCCCGCAACCGGGCGGTCGACCGCTGGCGGCGCGAGTCCGTGCGCACCGACCGGCACGTGCAGGCCGCGCTGCTCGGCGGCCGCCCGGAACCCGCGGAGGAGGGACCCGTGCACGACGACCGGCTCCGGCTGATCTTCACCTGCTGCCACCCCGCGCTGGCCGCGCCCGCCCGGGTGGCGCTCACCCTGCGGCTGCTCGGCGGCCTCACCACCGCCGAGATCGCGGCGGCGTTCCTCGTGCCCGAGACGACGATGGCCCAGCGGCTCGTGCGGGCGAAGGCCAAGATCCGTGCGGCGCGGATCCCCTACCGGGTGCCGCGCGAGGCGGAGCTGCCCGACCGGCTGCCGGCCGTGCTCGCCGTCGTCCACCTGGTCTTCACCGAGGGGCACACCGCCACCTCCGGGGACCGGCTGGTGCGGGCGGACCTGTGCGCCGAGGCGATCCGGCTCGGCCGCCTCCTCGCCGAGCTCATGCCCGACGAGCCGGAGGTCACCGGCCTGCTGGCGCTGATGCTGCTCACCGAGGCGCGCCGGCCGGCGCGGACCTCCGCCGACGGCGAGTTCGTGCCCCTGGCCGACCAGGACCGGTCGCGGTGGGACCGGGCGCTCATCGCCGAGGGCCAGGAGCTGGTGCGGCGGTGCCTGCGGCGCGGCCGGCCGGGCCCGTACCAGCTGCAGGCCGCGATCGCCGCGGTCCACGGCGACGCGCCGACCGCGGCCGCGACCGACTGGCGGCAGGTCGTCGCGCTCTACGACCACCTGCTGGCGGTCGCGCCGAGCCCCGTCGTCGCGCTCAACCGCGCCGTCGCCGTCGCCGAGGTCGAGGGGCCGGCCGCGGGGCTGGCGCTGGTGGACCGCCTGGAGCTGCCCCACGAGCACCTGCTGCCGGCCGTGCGCGCCGACCTGCTGCGCCGCGCGGGGCGGGACCGGGAGGCGGCCGCGGCGTACGACGCGGCGATCGGGCGCTGCGGGAACGAGCGGGAGCGGGCCTTCCTCCGCCGCCGGCGTGATGAGTTGGCGGGGCGGCGCCGGTCGGAGGAGACGTGAGCACCGGTGACCCGGACCGGCGGGGAGGCGTTCCCGCGGGAACGCCCCGCGGGTCAGTCCCAGTCGCGGCGCTGCTTCTTGAGCTGACCGCGCTGCTTCTTGGCCTGGATGCGGCGCTCCTGGGAGCCGCGCGTCGGCTTGGTACGGCGCCGGGCGGGCGCCGGTGGCGCCAGCGCGGCCCGCAGCACCGCGGCGAGCCGCTCGCGGGCGGCCTGGCGGTTGCGCAGCTGCTGGCGGTGCTCGCTCGCGGCGACGGTGAGGACGCCGTCGACGAGGCGGCCGGCCAGCCGCGCGGCGAGCCGCGCCCGCTGCGGGTCGCTCAGCCCCGGGAGGTCCAGCGGCCGCACCGAGAGCTCGACGCGGGAGTCGGCGGTGTTGACGCCCTGCCCGCCCGGCCCCGAGCTGCGCGAGAACCGCCAGGACTGCGCGGCCGCGGGGACGACGAGGGAACCGGTGACCAGCAGGTCACCGGAGGCGTCGTCGGTCCCGGGCACCCGGACAGTCTGGCCGACGCCCCTCAGCCGCCGGGCGCCAGCGGACCCGGCGCCAGGTGCTCGGCCGTCCACCCGGGCACCGCGCCCACCCACTCCGCGCGCTCGCCCTCGTGCACGCCGCGCAGGATCCGGCGCCAGGTGAGGGCCCGCTGCAGGGGCGCGACGTGGAGCGCCAGGTCGCAGAGCCCGCGCAGCTCCGCGGCGGTGCCGTGGTCGAGCCACTGGTCGAGGTAGGCGTCGCGCAGCCGGAGCAGCGCGGCGTCGCCCGGCGGCACCCCCAGCACCCGGCCGGCGAACCGCAGCGCGACCAGCAGCACCAGGAAGGGGTGCGAGACCGACGCGTCGCCCCAGTCGAAGAAGCGGTAGCGCCCCTCGGCCGCGAAGACGTTGCCGTCGTGCAGGTCGTCGTGCTGCACGGTCGCCGGGACGCCGCCGTCGGCGAGCTCCCGGCAGGCCGCCGCGTAGCGGTCCGCCCCGGCGAGCACGCGGGCGCGCACCTCCGGGGCCAGGGCGTCCGGGCGGCCGGCCTGCTGCGCGTCGTCGTCGGCCAGGAGGTCGGCCACGAGCGCCGGCAGCCGCTCCGGGCGGTGGTCGGGCACGCCGAGGTCCACCAGCTCTCCGGCGAGGCCGGCCACCTCGGCCTGCAGGCGGGCGTGGGCGACGAGCATCGCCGTCCAGGCGGCGAGGTCCGCGCCGGTCGCGCGCAGCGTGGGTCCGCCGTCCGGCAGCAGGACCAGCCGGCGCCCGCGGTCGACCGCCAGCGGCACCAGCACCTGCTCCGGCACCCGGTTGCCGAGCGCCTCGGTGAGGACGGGCTCCTGCGCCGAGCCGGGCCCGACCGACTTCAGCCAGACCGCCCCCTCGCCGCGCACCGGGATCCGGAAGGCGGTGGACCAGGCGCGCACGTGCGGCTGCTCCGGTTCGCCGGCGGGCACCAGGCCGGCGGCGTCGAGCTGCCCGGCGGCCCACGCCAGCGCCCCGGCCCGCCACCCCGGGTCGCGCCAGGTGCGCGCGCCGGTCGTCGTCACCGGGTGACCGTAGGCGACGGCGCGGTGCTCCGGGTCAGACCGGGACCGGGTCGCCGCCACCGGCCGCGCCGGGGCGGCAGCGCAGCAACCGGCGGAGGGTCAGCCAGGAGCCGCGCAGCGCGCCGTGGGTCTCCAGCGCCTCGACGGCGTAGGCCGAGCACGTCGGCGTGAACCGGCAGCACGGCCGGCGCCGCGGGCTGATCTCGCGCTGGTAGTACCGGACGGCCGCGACCAGCCGCGCCGCGGCACCGCTGCCCCGCTGCCCCGCCCGGATCGCCGGCAGCGAGCGGGGCGCGACCAGGAGCAGGTCCATCCCGCAGCCAATCGCGTTGGCCAGGCAGCAGCCGGTGTTGAGGAACAGTAGGTCACGCAGGCAGGAGTCGTCGCGCCGGCCGCGCCGGTAGCCGCGCGGCGGCCCGTACCCGTACCCGTAGCCGGGGCCGTACCCCCGCCCGTAGTGCCCCGCGTAGTGCCCGCGGTAGCCACCGCCGCGGGGCCTGCGCCGGCGGGGGCCCCAGCCGCTGCTCCAGATGAACACCATGGGTCCGCAGGTACCGCGGGAGGATGGTCCCCATGCCTGATCTCGCCGCCGCGCTCGCCGCCGGACCGGTCCTGCTCGACGGCGGCCTGTCCACCGAGCTCGAGGCGCGGGGGCACGACGTCTCCTCCGCGCTGTGGTCGGCCCGGCTGCTCCGCGACGACCCGGCGGCGGTCGTGGCCGCGCACGCCGCCTTCGCCGCGGCCGGTGCCCAGGTGGCGACGACGGCGAGCTACCAGGCGACCGTCGAGGGGTTCGCCGCCGCGGGGGTGGACGCGGCGGAGGCCCGCCGGCTCATCGCGTCGTCGGTCGCGCTGGCCCGGGAAGGCCAGGGCGAGGGCTGGGTCGCGGGCTCGGTCGGCCCCTACGGCGCGATGCTCGCCGACGGCTCCGAGTACACCGGGGCCTACGTGGACGCGGTCGGCGTGGCCGCGCTGCGCGCCTTCCACCGGCCCCGGATGGAGCTGCTCGCGGAGGCCGGGGCGGACGTGCTGGCCTGCGAGACGGTGCCCGCCGCAGCGGAGGCGAAGGCGCTGCTGCTGGAGGCGCAGGCGCTGGGCGTGCCGGCCTGGCTCTCGCTGACCACGGTGGTGGGCGACGACGGCGTGGTCCGCACGCGGCGGGGTGAGCCGGCGGCCGAGGTGTTCGCGATGGCCGCGGACGTCGAGGCCGTCGTCGCGGTCGGGGTCAACTGCACGGCGCCGTCCGCCGTCGGCCCCGCGGTGAGCCAGGCGGCCCGCAGCGGGAAGCCGGTCGTCGTCTACCCGAACAGCGGCGAGGCGTGGGACGCCGTCGCGCGGGCGTGGACCGGCAGCCCGGGGATCGCGCCGGACGCCGTCCCCGGGTGGTTCGCGGACGGCGCACGGCTGCTCGGCGGTTGCTGCCGGGTGCGGCCGCAGCACCTCGCCGACCTCGCCCGCGCGCTGCCCTGACCGCCGGCTGCCGGACCGCGGGTGCGGTGCCGGTGGTAGACGTCGTCACCGTGATCCTCCCGAAGGTCCCGGACCCCCGGCTGGTGACCGTCCGCCGTGGCGGGACGCTCACCGACGCCGACCACCACCTCCTCGCCGTGTGGGCGGCCGCGTGCGCGGAGCACGTCCTCGGGCTCTTCGAGGCCGAGCGTCCCGACGACGACCGGCCGCGTGCGGCGATCGAGGCGGCCCGCGCCTGGGCCCGCGGGGAGCTGGCGATGATGCGGGCCCGCGCCGCCGGTGGCCACGCGATGGGCGCGGCCCGGGATCTGCGCGGGGCGGCGCGGCACGCCGCCTACGCCGCCGGTCAGGCCGGGGCGGTGGCGCACGTCGCGGCGCACGACCTCGGCGCCGCCGCCTACGCGATCAAGGCGGTGCGGGCGGCGGCGCCCGCGGGCGGCGGCGTCGCCGCGGGGCTGGCCGAGTGCCGGTGGCAGCGGGAGCAGCTCCCCGGGGCGATCCGCGCCCTCGTCCTCGACGACCAGCGCAGGCGCAACGACCTCTGCTGGTCGGTCTTCGACTGCTGACCGCTCCCGCGACGATCAGCCCACCCGATCGTGGCGCGTCCTCCCTGACGGTGGGCGGTGAGGGAGGACGCCCGATGATCAGGTGAGCTGATCGTGGCCGGCTCTCAGAGGATGGGCTTGCCGCCGGTCACGGCCACCCGGGCGCCGGAGACGTAGGACGCCTCGTCGCTGGCCAGCAGCACGTACACCGGCGCCAGCTCCGCCGGCTGGCCGGGGCGGCCCATCGGCACCTGCTGGCCGAAGCTCTCCACCTTCTCCTCGGGCATCGTCGCCGGGATCAGCGGCGTCCACACCGGGCCGGGGGCGACGCTGTTGGCCCGGATGCCCTTCTCCGCCAGCATCTGCGCCAGCGACGCGGTGAAGTTCGCGATGCCGGCCTTGGTCATCGCGTAGGCGATGAGGTTCGGGCTGGGGTTGTCGCTGTTCACCGACGACGAGTTGATGATCGACGCCCCCGGCCGCATGTGCGGCAGCGCGTCCTTGGTCAGGGTGAACATCGCCGAGAGGTTCGTGGCGAGGGTGAAGTCCCACTCCTCGTCGGAGATCTCCTCCAGCGAGTCGTGGCTCATCTGGAACGCGGCGTTGTTGACCAGCACGTCGACCTGGCCGAACTCCTCGACCGCCTTCGGGATGATCGTCTTGCAGTGCGCGCGGTCGGAGATGTCTCCCGGCACGAGCACGCACTTCCGGCCCGCCTGCTCGACGTACTTCGCGGTGTCCCGGGCGTCCTCGTGCTCCTCCAGGTAGGAGATGAGCACGTCGGCGCCCTCGCGCGCGAAGGCGATCGCCACGGCGCGGCCGATCCCGCTGTCGCCGCCGGTGATCACGGCGACCTTGCCGGTCAGCTTCCCGGAGCCCTGGTAGCTCTCCTCGCCGTGGTCGGGCTTCGGGGTCATCTCGCCGAGCGTGCCCGGCGTGCTCTGCTGCTGGGCGGGCTGGGACTCGGGGCGGGGTTCGGACACGGGCGTCCACCTTCCTGGTCGGGGGGCGCTCGGCACCCGGGCGCTGGGCTCACGCACCGGCGGTGCCGCGGCGCGGCCGACCTACCCGCCGTCCGGCCTCCGGAACCCCGGACAGCGCACGACCCGGGCGGGAGGAGAGGCGCACGTCGGTGTGCACCTCCCCTCCCGCCCGGGTCGGGTGGGAGCCTGCGCTGCTAGGCGGCGCGCGCCACCGGGCCGTGGGACGCCGCGGCGCCGAGCGGCACCCAGCGCATCTCGAGCCGCCGCCGGCCCGCCTGGTCGGTCACAACGGTCCACCGGCATTCCGGGCAGAAACGTTCGCGCATGGTTCCAGCCACCTTCCGTTTACCTGTTGTTCACCTTCCTCTCCGATGACGGCGGATGTCACACACCGCCGTAGTTCTCGTTACCGGATCGTTACCGTCCGCCTGACACGGGGCGTGCGGGGGCTGGGTCCCGGGAAGCAGCGGCCCGTCGGGCACGCTGGTGCACCTGATGACCACGACCGCCGCCCCTCCCCTGCTCGAGGACCCCGCCGACCTCACCGCCCTGCGCGCGACCGGTGGCGACCCCGACGCGCTGTTCGCCACCTTCGCCGCGTGGGCCGAGGCCGGTGGCACCGCGCTCTACCCGGCGCAGGAGGAGGCGCTGATCGAGCTGGTCAGCGGCGCCAACGTCGTCCTGGCCACCCCGACCGGGTCGGGCAAGTCGCTGGTGGCCACCGGTGCCCAGTACGCGGCCCTGGCCGGCGGCCGCCGCAGCTACTACACGGCTCCGATCAAGGCGCTGGTCAGCGAGAAGTTCTTCGCGTTGTGCGGGGTGTTCGGCGCGCAGAACGTCGGCATGCTCACCGGTGACGCCGCCGTCAACCGGGACGCCCCGATCATCGCCTGCACCGCCGAGGTGCTCGCCAACATCGCGCTGCGGGAAGGTCCGGACGCCGACATCGGGCTCGTGGTCATGGACGAGTTCCACTTCTACGGCGACCCCGACCGCGGCTGGGCCTGGCAGGTGCCGCTGCTGGAGCTGCCGAGGGCCCAGTTCCTGCTGATGAGCGCCACGCTCGGCGACGTCACCAGCCTGCGCGAGGACCTCACCCGCCGCACCGGCCGGCCCACCGCGCTGGTCGCGAACGCCGTGCGCCCGGTGCCCCTGCACCACTACTACGCGACCACCCCGATGCACGAGACGATCCAGGAGCTGCTCGACACCAAGCAGGCCCCGGTCTACGTCGTGCACTTCACCCAGGCCTCGGCGCTGGAGCGGGCGCAGGCGCTGATGAGCGTCAACGTGTGCAGCAAGGAGGAGAAGGCCGCGATCGCCGACATGATCGGCGGCTTCCGCTTCTCCTCGGCCTTCGGGACGACGCTGTCGCGGCTGGTCCGCCACGGCATCGGCGTCCACCACGCCGGCATGCTGCCCAAATACCGGAGGCTGGTGGAGCAGCTCGCGCAGGCCGGGCTGCTCAAGGTCATCTGCGGCACCGACACCCTCGGCGTCGGCATCAACGTGCCGATCCGCACCGTCGTCTTCAGCGCACTGAGCAAGTACGACGGCACCCGCACCCGGCTGCTGCAGGTGCGCGAGTTCCACCAGATCGCGGGCCGGGCGGGGCGGGCCGGGTACGACACCGCCGGCACCGTCGTCGTCCAGGCGCCCGAGCACGAGGTGGAGAACCTCAAGCAGTTCGCCAAGGTCGCCGACGACCCGAAGAAGCGCCGCAAGCTGGTGCGCAAGAAGGTGCCCGAGGGCATGGTGCCCTGGAGCGAGGCGACCATGAACCGGCTGGTCGAGGGCGAGCCGGAGAAGCTGACCAGTCACATGCGGGTGACGACGGCGATGGTGCTCGACGTCGTCGACCGCCCGGGCGACCCGTTCGCGGCGATGCGCCGGCTGCTCACCGACAACCACGAGCCGCGCAAGAAGCAGCTGCGGCTGATCCGCGACGCGATCGGCATCGCCCGCTCACTGCTGCAGGCCCGCGTGCTGGAGCGGCTGCCCGAACCCGAGCCGGACGGCCGCCGCTACGACCTGACGCTCGACCTGCCCCCGGACTTCGCGCTCAACCAGCCGCTGTCCACCTTCGCGCTGGCCGCCATCGACCTGCTCGACCCCGACTCCGACACCTACGCGCTCGACGTCGTCAGCGTCATCGAGGCCACCCTCGACGACCCGCGCCAGATCCTCGCCGCCCAGCTCAACAAGGCCAAGGGCGAGGCGGTCGCGCAGATGAAGGCCGAGGGCATCGAGTACGACGAGCGGATGGAGCTGCTCGAGGGGATCAGCTACCCCAAGCCGCTGGAGGAGCTGCTCGGGCACGCCTACGAGGTCTACCGGCAGAGCAACCCGTGGGCCGCTGACGCGCACCTCTCGCCGAAGTCGGTCGTCCGGGAGATGTGGGAGCGGGCGTTCACCTTCCGCGAGCTGGTCAACACCTACGGCCTCACCCGGGCCGAGGGCGCGGTGCTGCGCTACCTCTCCGACGCGTTCAAGGCGCTGCGGTCGGGCGTGCCCGCGGCGGCGCGCACCGAGGAGGTCACCGACCTGGTCGAGTGGCTCGGCGAGCTGGTCCGGCAGGTGGACTCCAGCCTGCTCGACGAGTGGGAGGCGCTCACCGACCCGGACGAGGGACCGGTCGCCGAGGTCGCCGTCCCCGCGCGGCCGCGGCCGCTCACCGGCAACGAGAGGGCGTTCACCGCGATGGTGCGCAACGCCCTGTTCCGCCGCGTGGAGCTGTGGGCCCGCCGCCGCTGGTACGACCTCGGCGAGCTCGACTCCGGCTCCGGCTGGGACGCCGACCGCTGGGGCGAGGTCGTGCAGGCGTACTTCGCCGAGCACGACGAGGTGCGCACCGGCGCCGACGCCCGCGGCCCGGCGCTGCTCATCTGGGACAAGCGCCCCGGCACCTGGCTCGTGCGGCAGATCGTCGACGACCCCGAGGGCAACCACGACTGGGGCTTCGACGTCGAGGTGGACCTGGAGGCCTCCGACGAGGAGGGCGCCGCGGTGATCCGGCTGGTCGACGCCGGCCGCAAGGACTGATCACCACCCGTCCGCGGTCGCGGCGCGCCCCCCGGTTTTCGCCCGACCGATCTCGGGGACACTGCTCGCGTCGTCCCGACCGTCCCGCCAAGGAGCCCGCATGACCGTCCTCGTCGGATTCGTCCCCACCCCGGAGGCCCGCGCGGCCCTCGACGCCGGCATCGCCGAAGCCGCGCGTCGCGGCGAGGGGCTCCTGGTGCTGAACTCCGCCCGCGGGGGCGCCCCGGTCAGCGTGGAGGTCGCCGACGAGGACACCATCCGCGACATCGGCGCCCGCGCCGAGAAGGCGGGTGTCGCGGTGGAGGTCCGGCAGGTCACGCGCGAGGGCGAGGTGGCCGACGAGGTGCTGCGCGTGGCGCGGGAGGTCGACGCCTCGGTGATCGTGATCGGGCTGCGCAAGCGCTCCCCCGTCGGCAAGCTGCTCATGGGCAGCAGCGCCCAGCGGATCCTGCTCGACGCCGACCGCCCGGTCCTCGCCGTCAAGCCCTGAGGCCCGCCCCGGTGTGACCGGATCGACGGCCCCCGCGCGAGCGGGGGCCGTGCCAGGCGTGCCAGTCTCGTCGCGATGGACGCATGACGGGCGCGGAGATGGTGGCGGTGGCCGCCGCCGGCTTCGCCGCGGGCGGGATCAACGCCGTCGTCGGCTCGGGGACCCTGGTCTCCTTCCCGGTGCTGCTCGCCGTCGGCCTGCCGCCGGTGCCGGCGACGATCAGCAACTCGCTGGGGCTCGTCGGTGGCAACCTGACCGGCGCGATCGGCTACCGGCGCGAGCTGCGCGGGCAGGGCCGGCTGCTGCTCGGGCTGATCCCGGCGTCGGTCCTCGGCGGCCTCACCGGCGCCTTCCTGCTCCTCCACCTGCCCGCCGCGGCGTTCGAGGCGGTCGTGCCGGTGCTGATCGCCGTCGCCGTCGTCCTCGTCGCCGTGCACCCGCTGGTCAAGCGCCGGATCGCCCGGCGGCACCCCGAGGGCGCCCCGGAGCTGCGCATCGGCCCGGGCCGGCGGACCGCGCTGTTCGGCACCGCCTACCTGACCGGCACCTACGGCGGCTACTTCGCGGCCAGCCAGGGCGTGATCCAGATCGGCCTCTTCGGGCTGCTGCTGCGTGAGCCGCTGCAACGGCTGAACGCGCTGAAGAACGTGCTGACCCTGACGGTGAACGGCGTGGCGGCCGGGGCCTACGTCGTCGTCGCGACCGACCAGGTGGTCTGGTCCGCGGCCGGTCTGCTGGCCGCCGGTTCGCTCGTCGGCGGGTACGTCAGCTCCCGCTACGGCCGCCGGCTGCCCGAACCGCTGCTCCGGACGGCGATCGTCGTGCTGGGCGTGGTGGCGATCGGGGTGCTCCTCGCCGGATGACCGTGCCCGAGTTCCTCTTCCTCCTCGCCGCCGGCGTGGGCGCCGGCCTCACCGGCAGCATCGCGGGGCTCGCCTCGCTGGTGAGCTACCCCGCGCTGCTGGCCACCGGGCTGCCCCCGGTCACGGCCAACGTCACCAACACCGTGGCCCTGGTGCTCAACGCGGTCGGCTCGGTGAGCGCCTCGCGGCCGGAGCTCCGCGGCCAGGGACGCCGGCTGCGGCCGCTGCTGCTGGCCGCGGTCGGGGGCGGGGTCACCGGCGCCGTCCTGCTCCTCCTCACGCCGCCGGACGCGTTCGAGCGGATCGTGCCGTGGCTGATCGCCGGCGCGTCGGTAGCCATCCTCGTGCAGCGGCCACCTCGTGAGCTGGCGGCCGAGGGGGCCCAGCACGCACCGGTCCGCGACCCCCGCTGGCTGGCGCTGGGCACGTTCGCGGTGACCGTCTACGGCGGCTACTTCGGCGCGGCCGCCGGCGTCCTCCTGCTGGCGCTGTACCTGCTCTCCACCGGCGAGGGCCTGCCGCGGGGCAACGCCATGAAGAACGTCGTCCTCGGCGTGGCCAACGGGGTGGCCGCGCTGGGCTTCGCCCTGCTCGCCGACGTCGCGTGGGCTGCCGCCCTGCCGCTGGCGGCAGGCTTCTTCCTCGGCGGCCGGCTGGGGCCGCGCGTGGTCCGCCGGGCGCCGCAGACCGCGCTGCGCACGGTCATCGCCCTCGCCGGGCTGGGGCTCGCCGTCCACCTGGGGGTCCAGGCCTACCTCTGAGCCGCCGATCGTGGTCGCGCGCGCGACCACGGCCGGCGGCCGCCCGCTCAGCGGGCGACGTAGGCGGACAGGAAGAGCACGAAGGCGCTCACCAGCAGCAGCAGCCGCGCGGGGGTCAGCCCGTTCACCAGCCCCGCTGTCGCCTCCACCCACTGCGGGCGCACCCCGGCCTCCCGCGACCGCTGGCGCACGATCCGCACCTCGTCGGCGAGCAGGACACCGGCGGCGCCGAGCAGCCCGAGGCCCAG
This sequence comes from Blastococcus sp. KM273128, assembly GCF_021698975.1. Classification (GTDB taxonomy): domain Bacteria; phylum Actinomycetota; class Actinomycetes; order Mycobacteriales; family Geodermatophilaceae; genus Blastococcus. The sequence continues at coordinate 25,465 of NZ_SSXA01000028.1, forward strand.
GACGGCGAAGGTCAGCGACAGCCGGTCGGCGAAGGTGTCCGCCGAGCCCGCCAGCAGCAGGACGGCGACCAGCCCCAGGAACAGGCCGAGCAGGCCACCGGCCACCGGTGCCCACGGGCCCATCACCGTCATCGGGCCGCGCCGCGGCTTGCGCGGGGCGGGGCGCACCCCCACCGGGGCGGTGGCGTGCCCGGCGGGCGGGGTGCTCCCGCCCGGCGCCGGGGTCGGCTCGGGCACGGGCGGCGCCGGGGCAGCGGGGGCCGGGCCGCCGCCGGGCATCGCTCCGCCCGGCATCGCCCCGCTGGGCGTCGCCCCGCCGGGTGCGTCCCCGGTGCCGTCCGGACCGGGGGTGGGCAGGGACGTTGTCTGGTCGCGTTCGCTCATCGCACTCACCTCACCGGCCACGCTAGGCACAGCCGCACCGCACGCGGCGCAGGACACCCCGCGCGGCCCGCGTGGCCCATCCCTCACCGGCCCGGGATGCCGGATCCCAGGCCAGCGGGTAGCCGGGCGCGCGCAGGCAGCCACCGCCGCGCCCCGGTCACAGCAGCCGTCGGCTCTGCTCCCCGACCACCCGCAGCCAGCGGTAGCCGTAGCCCTCCAGCGCCACCTCCGCGCCGCCGTCGTCACCCAGGTCGGTGGTGCAGGAGACGAGCAGGTCCTCCAGGCGGTGGCTGCTGTCGCAGCCGGGCACGGTCAGCGGCACCGTCCGCGGCTCGGGCCCCAGGTTGTGCAGGGTGACCAGCGCCGCGTCGTCCCAGGTGCAGAGGAGGGCGAGCACCGAGGCGTGCGGCTGCTCCAGGACGGCGGACTCCCCCCACCCGAGCTCCGGCGACTCGCGGTAGCGCCGGATCAGCAGCTTCATGAACGACAGCAGCGACTCCGGGTCGCGGCGCTGGTCGGCGACGTTGACGAACTCGGGGGCGAACCCGCCGTCGACGACCGGCCGGGTCAGCTGCTCGGCCGGGGCGCGGGAGAAGCCGCCGTTGGCGCCGCCGGTCCACTGCATCGGGGTGCGCACCGAGAGACGGCTCCCGGCCGAGAGGTCCTCCCCCATCCCGATCTCCTCGCCGTAGAACAGGACCGGCGTGCCCGGCAGGGCGAACAGCAGGCTGTAGACCATCCGGACCCGGCGCGGGTCCCCCGACAGCATCGGGGGCAGCCGCCGGATCAGGCCACGGTCGTACACCTGCATCTCCGGCTCCGGGCCGAAGGCGGCGAAGACCTCCGCGCGCTCGTCGTCGGAGAGCTTGTCCAGGGTCAGCTCGTCGTGGTTGCGGACGAACGTCCCCCACTGGCTGTCCGAGGAGATGGCCGGGCGCGCGGACAGCGAGGCGGCGAGCGGCCCGGCGTCCCCACGGGCCAGCGACAGGTACGTGCGCTGCATCGTGTTGAAGTCGAACTGCATGGTCAGCTCGTCGCCGTCCCCGCCGCCGAAGAAGTGCACCTGCTCCTCGAAGGGCAGGTTCACCTCGCCCAGCAGCACGCCGGCGCCGGTCCGCCGGCCGAGGAAGGAGCGCAGGGCGCGGAGGTACTCGTGCGGGTCGGGGAACTGGGCGGCGGACTCCTCGTCGATCCCGGCGGTCTCCAGCAGGAACGGCACCGCGTCGACCCGGAAGCCCGAGAGCCCCAGCTGGAGCCAGAACCCCATGATCTTGGCGATCTCGTCCCGCACCTTGGGGTTGGCCACGTTGAGGTCGGGCTGCTCGGAGTAGAAGCGGTGCAGGTACCACTCGCCGGTCTCCGGGCTGTGCGTCCAGATGCCGCCCTCGGCGTCGGGGAACACGACCTGGTCGCTGGTGTCCGGCGGCTCGTCGGCGCGCCACACGTAGAAGTCCCGGTACGGCGACTCCTTGCTCGCCTGCGCGGAGCGGAACCACGGGTGCTGGTCGGAGGTGTGGTTGACCACCAGGTCGGCGATCACCCGCATCCCCCGGTCGTTCGCCGTCCGGATCACCTCGACGAGGTCGCCGAAGTCGCCCAGCCGCGGGTCGACGCCGTAGTAGTCGGTGATGTCGTAGCCGTCGTCCCGCCCGGCCGTCGGGTAGAAGGGCATCAGCCACAGGCAGGTGACGCCGAGGTCGGCGAGGTGGTCGAGCCGCTGCGCCAGGCCCTGCAGGTCACCGACCCCGTCGCCGTTCCAGTCCATGTAGGTCTCGACGTCGAGGCAGTACACGACCGCGTTCTTCCACCACAGGTCGCTGGTGTCGGTGATCCTCACGGCGCCGGCACCGGCTCGACGCGCGGCCGGCGGTTCTCCGCCGGCCCGGGTGGGTCGATGGCGGCCACCGGACCCGGGCGCTCCGGGTCGAGCTGGGGCAGCACCCGCTCGCCGAACGCGTCCAGGAACGGGCGCTGCTCCTTGCCCACGTGGTGCAGGTAGACCTGGTCGAAGCCGAGCTCCAGGTACTCGGCGATCCAGGCCGCGTGCTGCCCGAGGTCGGCGGAGACCCGGACGGGGCCGTGCATGTCCTCCGGGGTCACGTGCGTGCTGGCCTGCTCGAAGGCCTCCGGGCTGTCCAGGTCCCAGCACAGCGGCGGCGGGAAGACGTTGCTGCGCCACTGGTCGTGCGCGATCGCCAGCGCCCGGTCGGGGTCGGGGTCCCAGGAGACGTGCACCTGGAGGATGAGATCGCCCTGGCCGCCGGCGTCCCGGTAGGCGGCGACCATCTCGCGCAGCTTGTCGTGCGGCTGGTTGATGGTGACCAGCCCGTCGGCCCAGTCGGCGTGCCGGCGGGCGGTGTCGACGCTCACCGCCGGGCCGATCAGGGCGGGCTGCGGGTCGGGCAGCGTGTAGATGGTGGCGCGGTCGACGGTGACCAGGCCGTCGTGCGACACCTCCTCGCCGGCGAGCAGCCGGCGGATGACGTCGACGCACTCGCGCAGCCGCGCGTCGCGCACGTCCTTGCGCGGCCACGTGCCGCCCGTCACGTGCTCGTTCATCGCCTCGCCGCTGCCGAGCGCCACCCAGAAGCGGCCGGGGAACATCGCGCCCAGCGTGGCGATCGCCTGGGCGACGATCACCGGGTGGTACCGCTGGCCGGGCGCGTTGACGGCGCCGAAGGGCAGCGACGTCGTCGCCATCGCCGCGCCGAGCCAGGACCAGGCGAACCCCGACTCCCCCTGCCGCGGGTTCCAGGGCGTGAGGTGGTCGGAGCACATGGCGGCGGTGAAGCCGACCTCCTCGGCGTGCCGGACGGCGTCCAGCAGCGCCGCGGGGTGGACCTGCTCGTGGGAGTTGTGGAAACCGATCACCGGCATGGGGCCATGCCTACCGGGGGTGGGCCCGCCCGGCCAGGCGAGCGCGCGCCGGTCAGCGGGCCGAGGCAGCCAGCCGCACGCCGAAGCCGACCAGGACCGTGCCGGTCACCGCGTCGATCGCCCGGACGGTGCGGGGCCGCCGCAGCCAGCGGCCGAGGGCGGACGCCAGGCCGATCAGCAGGGCGAACCATGCGACCGAGAGCACCGCGTGGACGCCCGCCATCAGCAATCCGCTCGCCAGCGGGTCCTGCCCGGGGGGCAGGAACTGGGGCAGCAGCGCGGCGTAGAAGACCCCGACCTTCGGGTTGAGCAGATTGGTGGTCAGCCCCAGCCGGGCGGCACGCCAGGCCGAGGCGCCGTACCGGGTGGCGCCGCCGACCGGCTCCGAGCGGGCCCGCAGCGCCCGAACCAGGAGCCGGACGCCGAACCACACCAGGTAGACCGCACCGGCGAGGCGCAGCGCGTCGTACGCCAGGCGGGAGGCGGTCAGCAGGGCCGAGACGCCGACGGCTGCGGCGGCGCCCCAGGCGAACAGCCCGGACACGATCCCGGCGGCGGTCGCGGCGGCCTCCCGGGGGCCGCGCGTGAGCGCCGCGCGCAGCACCAGGGCGGTGTCCAGCCCCGGGGTCACGGTCAGGGCCGCGGCGACGACGGCGAAGGCGAGGACGGACGAGCCCAGGGTCACGGCGGCATCGTCCCGCACCGCCGCCGAGAGCAACGCCACCGCCGCCCGGCCTGCGCGCCGCGGCGCGCGCGGCGAGGATCGACAGGTGACGACGAAGCCGACGACCGACGACTGGGGCATCGATGCCAGCTGGCTGGACGCGCTGGACGAGGAGCACCAGGTAGCCCGCGAGACGATCGAGAAGCTGCGCGCCGTCATCGGCGAACCGCCGGCCGACCTGGAGGACCGGGCGCCGATCGTCGCCCGCCCCGGTGACGCGCTGGAGGTCGACGAGGCCGACGTCGTCTGCGAGGACGGCGAGGTGCGGCACATCGACGGCGAGCTGCCGCCGGACTTCCCGCTGGGCTACCACTGGCTGCAGTCGCCCGGGGGCACGCGCCGGCGGCTGATCGTCTCCCCCGGCCGGTGCTGGCTGCCCGACGACCGCGCCTGGGGCTGGGCGGTCCAGCTGTACGCCACCCGGAGCCGGGAGAGCTGGGGCATCGGCGACCTCGGCGACCTGCGCTCGCTGCGGCAGATGGCCGCCGAGCAGGGGGCCGGCTTCCTGCTAGTCAACCCGCTGCACGCGGTCGCCCCCCTCGCCACCCAGGAGGCCAGCCCCTACCTGCCGGCCACCCGCCGCTTCCGCAACCCGCTCTACCTGCGGGTCGAGGAGGTCCCCGGTGCCGACGCCGTCGACCTCGAGACCGACACCGGCCGCGCGCTCTCCGAGGGTGCGCTGATCGACCGGGACGCCGTGTGGGCCCGCAAGCGCGAGGTCCTCATGCGGATCTTCTTCGCGCACGGCGGCGGCGAGGCCTTCACCCGCTGGCGCGAGGAGCAGGGCCGGCCGCTCCAGGAGTGGGCGACCTGGGCGGCGATCACCGAGGAGCACGGCGCCGACTGGCACACCTGGCCCCCGGAGCTGCGCCGCCCCGACGCCCCGGACGTCGCCGGGTACGCCGAGCGGCACGGCGCCGTCGTCGCCTTCCACGCCTGGCTGCAGTGGGCGCTGGAGCTCCAGCTCACCGCCGCGACCGCCGGCATGACCGTCATCCAGGACCTGCCCATCGGCTTCGCCGGGGGCGGCGCCGACGCCTGGGCCTGGCAGGAGGTGCTGGCCGACGGCGTGAGCGTCGGCGCGCCCCCGGACGCGTTCAACTCGGCCGGGCAGGACTGGGGCGCCCCGCCGCTGATCCCCTGGCGGTTGCGCGACGCCGACTTCGAGCCCTTCATCCAGTCCATCCGGGCCACCATGGCCGGCGCGGGGGGCCTGCGGATCGACCACGTGATGGGGCTGTTCCGGCTGTGGTGGGTGCCCGCCGGCGGCAGCGCCGCCGACGGCGCCTACGTGCGCTATCCGGCGGAGGACCTGCTGAACATCGTCGCGCTGGAGAGCCACCGCGCGCAGGCGCTCGTCGTCGGGGAGGACCTCGGCACGGTGGAGGACGGCGTCCGCGAGGCGATGGCCGAGCACGGGGTGCTCTCCTACCGGCTGCTCTGGTTCGAGGACGACGAGCCCGCCGGGTGGCCGGCCGAGGCGATGGCCGCGATCACCACCCACGACCTGCCGACCGTGGCAGGGCTGTGGACCGAGGCCGACGTCGACGAGCAGCGCGAGCACGGCACCGGCACGGAGGAGGAGCTGGAGCGCGGCCGGCAGTCGCTGCTGGCGCACCTGCCGGGGCTCTCCGACGACGCCACGGTCGAGCAGGCGGTGGAGCAGGCGCACGCCCTGCTGGCCACGGCGCCGTCGCTGCTGCTGTCGGCGACGCTGGACGACGCCGTCGGCGAGCAGCGCCGGCCGAACATGCCCGGCGCCGACGACCGGCCCAACTGGTCGCTGCCGCTGCCCGTGCCGGTCGAGGACCTGCCGGGCCACCCCCTCCTGCAGACGGTGGCCCGCACCCTGGCCGAGGGGACCCGGAAGGGCTGAGACGGCACCGGCGCGGGCCCTCGGAGGAGGGCCCGCGCCGGCGTGCGTCAGGTGCGGGTGCGGATCAGGACTCCGCGCCCTCCTGCTCCGCGGTGCCCTGACCGCGACCCTGGTCGAGGCGGTCGGCGCCCGGGCCGCCGATCAGCACGTCGTCGCCGTTCCCGCCGTTCAGCCAGTCGTCGCCGAAGCCTCCGGAGAGCACGTCCGCCCCGTTCTCACCGGCGATGCGGTCGTCGCCGGCGCCACCGCAGACCACGTCGTCGCCGCCGCGGCCGCGGATCACGTCGTCCCCGCCGAGACCCATGATCACGTCCCGACCCTCGGTGCCGCTGAGCTTGTCCCGGCCCTCGGTGCCCCGGACGGTCGGCAGGAGGCCCTGGCAGCGCTCCTCCAGGTCGACGCCGACCACCACCGGGTCGTGGTCGCTGGACCGGTACGGGTCCGCCGCGTACAGCGCCGGGTCACCGGAGTACTGGTAGGCGAAGGACTCGACCGCGTTGATGTTCCAGTGCGCGACGCCGGTGACCTTCGCCGTCAGCTCGGCCGTGGCCAGCGCGTGGTCCAGCGAGCCGGACTGGTCGTCGAACACGTAGCTGTACGCGCCCTCGTCGAAGCGCAGGCCCAGGTCGGTCCACCCGGCGTCCTCGAGGAGCTGGATCGGGTCCTCCTGGGTGTAGGCGTTGAGGTCACCCATCAGCACGACGTCCGCGTCGCCGGTCGACTCCTGGAGCCCCGCGGCGAACTGCGCCAGCGACGCCGCCTGCCGGACCCGGTCACCGTTCCACGCGCCCTGCCCGTCGCCGGTGTCGACGTTGTCGCCGGTCGGGCTGCCCGGGCTCTTGGACTTGAAGTGGTTGGCCACGACGGTGAACGCGTCGCCGTCCTTCACGAAGGTCTGGGCGATCGGCTCGCGGGCGTTGTCCCACACGTCCTCGTCGACCAGACCCGCGGGCTCGCCCACCGGGAGGACGACGTCGTCCTGGTAGATGATCCCGTTGCGGATGACGTCGCGGTCGACGGTGTAGAGCTCCTCGGGCAGCGGGACGTAGTCCCACTTGTCGTACCCGGCGGCCGCGTTCAGCCGGCCCACCAGGTCGGCGAGCGCCGTGTCCGCGTTCCCCGGCGAGAGGCCGGTGGCGTCGCTGTCCTCGATCTCCATGAGGGTCACGACCTCGGCGTCGAGGGCCTCGATGGCGGGCACGATCTTCCCGGCCTGCCGCTCCAGCTCCTCGGCGGACTCCGCGCCCCGGCCGACGGACTGGTCGAAGGTCAGGAAGTAGTTCAGCACGTTGAACGCGGCCAGCTGCACGTCCCCGCCGACCTGCTCCGGGGCGGCCGGCCGGGTGTCCTGCGGCGCGAAGACCCCGTCGGCGGTGCCGTCGGCGGGCTGCAGCCGCCACTGGTCGAAGCCGTAGCCGAGCACGAGGGGCTCGGTGAACTCCAGCTCGTCACCGACCCGCACCGGCGTCTCCGGGGAGAGGTAGGGGCGGGTGGTGGTGCTGACCCGGGCACTCACGCCGTCGTCGAGGACGATCCGGCGCAGCGCGTTCCCCGCCGCGATCGCCTCGGCCTCGGGGGTGCCGGGCCGGGCGAGCTCGGTCGGCTGCACCAGCAGGCCCCCCTCGGAGAGGGTGAGCTCGCCGAAGGACGTCAGGTCGAACACCTCGCTGACGGTCAGCGTGTCGACGGGCGCGACGAGCATGCCCTCGAGCCGTTCGCGCTCCTCGTCGCCGGCGGGCAGGTCCAGCGGGGCGGCGTCGGGCAGGTCATCCGCCGTGCCCTCGGCGCAGACCGCGGCGTTCTCGAATGCGGCGATCTGGGTCTGCTCGAAGCGCTCCTGGGCCTGGCCGGTGACGGCCACGGTGTCGCCGAGGTCGACCTCGACGTCGCTGAAGACGAAGATGCCGTCGGAGGTGGCGGCGTTCCCGTCGCCGTCGGCGTCCTGCAGGTGGAACCCGCCGAAGCCCTCGAGGTCGCCGACCACGACGCCGCGGACGGTGACCTGCTGCCCGGCGAGCGGGGTCTCCGCGCCCGGGCCCTGGACCGCCCCGATCTCGTGCGTCGGCGTCGTCCCGCAGACGTCGACCGGCTCCTCGGGCCCGGGGTCGGTGGTGCCCCCGGGGTTGACGGCGTCCTTGCTGGCGGCCGCCGGGCCGCTCCAGACCAGGGCGTCGGCCGCCGCGTCGTAGGTCCGCGACAGCGACTGCCCCGCCGGCGTCGAGCTGCCCTCGGAGACGCCGATGTCCGTGCTGGTCAGGCCGGCCGCGGGACCGTCCGTGGCGGTGAGGACGCCCTCGTAGGAGAGGAACTCCAGCACGCCGTCCGCACCCACCAGCGCCACGCCGTCCGGGGCGCCGTTCTGGATGCCGTTCGAGGGGTACTCGACGACGGCCACGGCGGGCGCGTCAGCCGGTGCGGTCACCACGGGGAGGGCGTCGGTGTCGTAGGACGTGCCGTTGCTGCCGTTGTAGAGGACGACCGACAGCCCCGCGGACGTGGTGCCGGCGGGCAGGTGGACCTCGACGAACTCGCCGGTGTCGTCACCGGCGTTGTCGTAGTGGATCTCGGAGACGAACGGCGTGGTCGGCGGCGCCGCCGAGGCGACGGCGGGCAGACCCACCACGGCCACGGAGGCGGCGAGGGTGCCGAGGGCGGTACGGCGCGCGACGAGGCGCGGACCACCGATGCGTAGGAGCACGGAGAAGTCCTTCCGGACGGTCGGGGGGACGCGGAGACGGTAAACCGATCGGGTGACGTTCGGCACCACGGAAGGTGACGGGCGCGTGACGGACCGGTCCCTATGGGATATGTCACAAAACGAGACGCGGTCACGACATGTTCACCTGTCGGTGTGACGCTCCCCGGGCAAGCTCCCCCCAACGACCCCGGAGCGTCATGTCTCTGAAGCACCTTCGCCGCGGCTCCGTCGTGGCGACCGTGGCCGTGGCCACGCTGGCCGGCGGAACCCTGGCCGGGACCGCCACCGCCGCGCCGGCCCAGGACACCCGACCCGACTTCACCCTCACGCTGCTGCACGCCAACGACCTCGAGTCGGCGCTGCTGCCGGTCACCGCCGACGACGACGGCACCTACGGTGGCGCCGACCGCTTCGTCGAGCTGATCCGCCGGCAGCAGATGCTGGCCCTGACCGGCCCGCGGCCCGAGGGTGCGGCGAAGAAGCGCGGCGTCGTCACCGTCTCGGCCGGCGACAACTTCCTCCCCGGCCCCCAGCTGGCCGCCAGCGAGGAGTCGGGGCGCCCGATCTACGACGCCACCGCCTTCAACGCAGCCCGCTTCGACGTGTCGATCCCGGGCAACCACGACTTCGACCTCGGCCCGGACTTCTTCGCCGAGTGGATCGGCGACATCCGCCCGCAGACGGCGATCGTCTCCAGCAACCTCGGCTTCCAGGACGAGCCGGCGCTGCTGGCCCGCGTGGCCGACGGCACCATCGTCACCTCCCACGTCGTCGAGGAGAGCGGCGAGCAGATCGGCTTCATCGGGCTCACCACCCCCGACCTGCCCCGCCTCACCAGCTCCCGCGACGTGACGGTCGACCCCGACCTCGCCGGGATCGCCAATGCCCGGGCCGCCGCGTACGAGGCCGCCGGCGTCGACAAGGTCGTGCTCGTCTCGCACCTGCAGGACATCGAGAACGAGGTGGCGCTCGCCGCCGAGCTCCGCGGTGTGGACGTCATCATCGGCGGCGGCGGGCACGAGCTGCTCGCCGACGAGGGCGACCCGCTGGTGCCCAACGGCACCGACGTCTTCGGCTCCTACCCGCTGACCCCGACCGACGCCGACGGCGAGGTCCTGCCGGTCGTCACGACGGCGGCCCTCTACAGCTACGTCGGCCGCCTCGTGGTGTCGTTCGACGCCGCCGGTGAGGTCGTCACGGTGCACGACGACGCCTCGCGCGTCATCCCGGTCGCGGCCCAGGGCCCCGACGCCGTCCCGGCGAACTACGGGGTGAACCGGCTGGTCGTCCAGCCGGTGGAGCGCTACGTCGCGGACCTCGCCGAGCAGGTCGTGGCCACCTCGCAGGTCGACCTCAACGGCATCCGCGACGACGTCCGCAGCCGGGAGACCAACTTGGGCAACCTCGCCACGGACGCCCTGCTGGCCGCCGGCCGGCGCGAGGCGGCCGCCGCCGGCGTCACGCCCCCGGTCGTCGCCCTGCAGAACGGCGGCGGCATCCGCAACGCCGCGGTCATCCCGGCCGGGGAGGTCACGGCGCTGGACACCTACACCGTGCTGCCCTTCTCCAACTTCGTCGGCGTCGCCCCGGCCATGCCGGTCGACACGTTCATCGCCGGCGTCGAGCGCGGCCTGTCCGGCCTGCCGGGTGCGGCGGGTCAGTTCGCCCAGGCCGCGGGCTACCGGGTCACCTACGACGTGACCCAGCCGGTCGGCTCGCGGGTCGTCGACCTCGTCCTGGACGACGGGACCGCCCTGGTCGCGGGCGGCACGCCGACCGGTGCGCTGGACACGATCTCGGTCGCCACGATCGACTTCCTGCTCCGCGGCGGCGACGGCTACCCCTTCGACGGGGTCGGGTTCACCGTCCTGCCGGTGACCTACCAGGAGGCGCTGGAGACCTACCTGGTCGAGGACCTCGGCGGGGTCGTCAGCGCGACCGACTACCCGGTCGGCGGCGAGGGGCGCATCACGCCCGTCGCCTGACGCAGCACCTCGGACGGGCGCTCTCCGCGATCCTCGCGGAGGGCGCCCGTTCGGCGTCCACGGCCGGTGCGGCGTCGAACGCGTGTTCGACCGGCGTGCGAGACTGCTCGCGTGGCGGGCGGGATGAACCGGGGGCGCGGCGGCCGCTCCCTGGGTGAGCGGGCGGCGGAGTCGGGCATCGTCCCGCAGCTCGCCTCCCCGCCACCCGCCCCGCCGTCGAGCCCGGCCGCCGCGGGCCACCCGGCTGCTCCCGGGGAGGCCGGCGAGGGACGGCACTGCTGGGTGCACGACCCCCCGGAGGCGCCCGGAACCTGGCCGGGGCTGCTGGTGGAGTGGCGCCGGCGCGACGGCGCCTGGCAGGGGCGGGTCACCTACGCGGTGAGCCGCGCGCACGGGCCGGCGCTCGTCGAGGCCTGGCTGCCGGCCGCCCGCCTGGAACCGCGGTGACCGCCGTCGCCGGTTAGCGGTGCGCGGTCGCGGCTATGGCTCTCCCCGACCGCACCCGATCGACCGGAGGACGCCACGATGACCGGCCCCCAGGACACCCCGAACCTCGACGACGTCATGGAGCCGCAGGAGCACCCCACCCGCGACCGCACCCAGCACGCCAAGGACCCGCACCCCAGCGACGAGGTGCTCGAGCACCGCACCGAGCAGGAACGGCAGGCGGTGGGCTCGGACGACGCCGACCCCGCCGGCGCGGACCTGCACTCGGCCACCGACTGACCCCGCGCGTGCACCGGCCGGCGGCGCCGGCGCGGCTGCGTGCCGCCGACGTCGCCGGCTGGCTGCTCAAGAGCGCCCGGCCACCGGTGGCCGTCGACGCCGGCTGGCTGCCCGGCACCGCCCGGGAGCTGACGCGCTGCGTGCGCCCCAGCTACCGGCTCGACCTCGTCGCGCCCGGGCAACCGGTCCTGCTGTGGGTGAGCGGGAAGGTGGCGCCGGCGTGCACGCGATCGGCCGGGTCACCGCCCCGGTCGGCGTGACCGCGGACGGCCCTGTCGTCCCGGTCCGCCTGCTCCGCCTGGACGCACCGGTCAGCAGGGCCGAGCTGCGCGCCGACCCGGCCTTCGCCGACGCCGAGGTGCTGCGCATGCCGGCCGGCAGCAACCCCTCCTGGCTGTCCGCCGCGCAGCTGTCCGCCGTCCTGGACCGGATCGCCCCGGACCGGCTGGGACGATGGCTGCCGTGACTCCCAACCGCTTCCGCTGGGGCGCGCTCCTGTGGGTGCTGACGCTGCAGTTCTTCGTCGTCGAGGCCGTGGCGCAGGCCCGCTGGACGGGCCCCTACTCCCGCACCGACGACGTGATCAGCGCCCTGGGCTCGGCCGACTCCCCCGCGCGGCAGCTGATGAACGCCTCCTTCGTCCTCCAGGCGGCGCTGATCCTCGGTGGGGCGCTGCTGCTCCTGCCGGTGCTGCGCGGCGCCGCCGCGCGGGCGGTGCCGGTGCTGCTCGGCGCGGCCGCGCTGGGCGTGCTGCTGGTGGGCGTCTTCCCCACCGACGGCAACGGCACGGCGCACGCCATCGGGGCCGTCGTGTACCTGGCCGGGGGTGCGCTCGGGCTGGTCGCGCTCGCGTACGCCGTCCGGCCGATCTCCGAGGCTCTCGGCACGGTCGTGGTGCTGCTCGGCATCGTCGCCACGGCCGGCACGATCTTCTTCCTCACCGGCGTCACCCGGTACCTGGGCGAGGGCGGCATGGAGCGCGCCGCGGCCTACCCGCTGCCGATCGCCCTGGCGCTCAGCGGCGCCGTCCTGTGGTGGCTCGGGCGCGGCGGCGACCTGGCCGCGGTGGAGTCGTCCCGGCGCGCCGAGCGGGAGCGCGAGCGTGCCCGGCTGGCCGACCAGGCCCGGGCCCGCGACGCCGCGCTGGAGTCCGCCGCAGGCACCGACCGCCGCACCGGCACGACCGCCGAGGACGTGGGCACCGACCCCGAGGACCCCTGGGCCCCGCCGCGCCCGCGCGGCTGAGCACCTCCGGTGGTCAGCCGGCGGGCTCGAAGCGCAGGACGTCGTGCACCGGGCGCCGGCCGCTGACCGCCGGTGCCGGCTCGCCGGCGTCAACCGGCCGCGGGTAGCCCAGCCGCAGCAGCATCTGGGGGTGCCCGACCAGCTGCAGCCGCGCCTGCAGGCGCACGCGGGTCGCCGGCCAGTCCAGCGCCTGGGTCAGCGGTGAGGCGACCAGCCCGGCCGCGGTCACGCGCAGCAGGAGGCGGCCCAGCGCCCGCCCGGCCCGCAGCCAGTCGGCACGGTCGTCGCCGTCGGTGCCCATGAGGACGACGGCCGGCCGCTCCACCGCCGGCGGCGGGGCGTCGGGGTCGCCGCCGGCCCGGAACGGCTGCTGCTCGCGCTCCCCCACCACGAAGTCGCGGATCAGCCAGTTGGACGCCCGCTCCCGTGGGTCGCCGCTGGGCACCGCGGCCACCGGCACCCCGTCCTCGGCGGCGGCGTCGGTGCGCAGCCACCGCTCCAGCTCGGCGAGGTAGGCGGGGTCGCCCTGCTCCATCTCCTCGGCGCGGGAGATGAGGAACACCGTGGCGACCTCCTCCTCCGAGCGCGTGATCGGCTTGAGCCACACCCCGGATGCCCCGGCCTCCCGCTGGAGCCGGTCCAGCAGCTCGCCGGGCACCGCCCGCGGCTCGAAGGGCGCCCGCACCGTGTGCCGCTCGGGGATCGCCCCCGCGAGGGCCCGGTCGTCGTCGGAGGGCGCCACCGCGCCGGTGATCCGGACGGTCGCCAGGTGGTCGGGCTCCCCGGCGTCGGGCAGCAGCACCACCTCGGTGCCGTGCCCCGCGGCGGCGAGGGCGACGACGGCAAACTCCAGCAGGGCGCCGCAGCTGATCACCTGCTGCCGGCCGGTCGGGTCGAGGACCGGCAGCGTGCGGTCCCGGTCGTGGTGCAGCTCCAGCCGGTCGGACCGGGCGACCAACCGCCACGGCTGCGTGTTGTGGATCGACGGCGCCCGCGTCGCGGCGGCGACCACCTGCGCCCAGTCCTGCTCCTCCACCAGGGACCTCCCGGCCGGTCTCGACAGCGGGCCACCGGCGGCGGCCCCGGTGCGTGCCTACCCCATGACCGCGGCGCCCTGCACACCCGGGCACCGGCTACCGCCCCCCGGTCGACCCCGCGGAGGCGGTGGGCAGGCCGACCGCCGGCACCAGCGCCGGCCGCGACCGCCGGCGGGACACCGCCACGCCGGCCAGGCACACCACGCCGCCGGCCACCGCGAGCGGCGGCGGCGCCTCGCCCAGCAGCAGCCAGCCGAGCAGGACGACCAGCGGCGGCACCAGGTAGGTGGTCACGCCGAGGCGCCCGGCGTCCGTGCGGGAGAGCGCGTAGGCCCAGGTGGTGAAGGCCAGGGCGGTGGGGACGACGCCGAGGTACACCATGCCCGCGACCGACCCCGCCGGCGCGGTGCCCAGGTCGGCCACCAGCGCCCCGGCCCAGGGCAGGCAGGCGACCGCGCCGATGGCGCAGGCGGTGAAGGTGACCTGCAGCCCGGGCAGCCGCCGCAGCAGCGGCTTCTGCGCCACCACGCCCACCGCGTAGGTGACCGCGGCCACCACGCAGAGCACGACGCCGACCAGGTCGGCCTCCGCGCCGCGGGTCGCCAGCCCGATGAGCAGCACACCCGAGAACGCCACGGCCAGGCCGGCGACCAGCCAGCGCGGGAAGCCCTCCCCCAGCAGGACCCCGGCGAGCACCGCGATCAGGAGCGGCCCGATGTTGACCAGCATCGCCGTCGTCCCGGCGTCGAGGTGCTGTTCGGCGGCGTTCAGCGCGACGTTGTAGACGGCGAACCAGCCGAGGCCGCAGACCGCCAGCAGCCGCCACTCCCCGGCGGTCGGGCGCACCCAGCCGCGGCGGGCGACGAGCAGCCCCAGCACCAGCGCGCCGACCAGCAGGCGGCCGAGCGCCAGCGCGCCGGGCGAGAGGTCCTCGCCGACCGCGCGGATGCCGACGAAGGCCGATGCCCAGGCGAGCACGGTGACGACGACGGCGAGCAGGGTGCGGCCGTCCGGGCCGGCGGGGGTGGTCACGACCGGGACCCTAGGGTCGGCCACCGACACGCCTCCGGCGGTTTCCGGCCGTGGCACGCGCCTGGCACCCGCGGCGCGGAAAGGGGCAGGAACGCCGCGTTCCGCGGCGGCCGTCAGCCGCGCAGGTGCTCGGCCCAGGTGCGGTGCCCGCGCGCGCCTCCCGCGGGTACCGCCGCGCCGTCCCGCAGCGCCGCGCCGAGCCGGCCCGGCACGGGCGTGGCGATCACCCGCGCACCCGGCGCGCGGACCGCCGCCCAGGCCCGCGCCAGGTCGGCGACCGACTGCTCCTCGGGACCGCCGAGCTCCACCACCCCGCCCGAGGGGGCCGCGCCCGCGACCTCCACCAGGTGGGCGGCGGCGTCGGCGACGTCGACCGGCTGCACCCGCCAGCCCATGGGCACCGGCAGCAGGGGTCCGCGGCGCGCCGTGCCGAGCAGCTCGTCGACGAAGCCGTGGAACTGGGTGATCCGCACCAGGGTGACCGGCAGCCCGGAGGCCAGCAGCACCTGCTCGGCGGCGTACTTCGCGCGGTAGTAGGACAGGGGCACCCGGTCCACCCCGACGATCGAGACGTAGACCAGGTGCGGGGCGCGCGACCGGTCGACCGCCTCGACCAGCCGCCGCGTGCCGGCGACGTCGACCTCCCACGGGTTGCCCCGGGGGTCGCTGGCCGCGTGCACCACCACCTCCGCGCCCCGCACCGCCTGGGCCAGGTCCCGCCCGGTGGCGAGGTCCCCCCGCACGCCGCCGGGACCGGCGCCCCGGCGCGACATCGACCGCACCTGGTGCCCGGCGTCGCGCAGCCGCGGGACCAGCTCCTGCCCGAGGCGGCCGGTGCCGCCGGTGACCAGTACGTCCACGGGTGCAGTGTGCCTGCGACTCCCGCTCCCCCGGCGCACCCGCCGCCCCTATCTCAGATACGAGATAACGTGTCCCGGTGACGCTCACCGACCAGCCCGTCGACGAGGCCGTCCGGCGGATCGGGGCGCTCGTGCGCGACGCCCGCCGCCACCGCGGCCTCACCCAGCAGCAGCTCGCCGAACGGCTGGGCACCAGCCAGAGCGCCGTCGCGCGCATCGAGCAGGGCAGCCAGAACCTCACGCTGGAGTTCCTCGGACGGCTCTCCGCCGCGCTCGACAGCGAGCTGATCCGGCTCGGCCCGGCCGGCCCGGCGCACCTCCGGGTCACCGGCGGGCACCCCCTGCGCGGCCGGGTGGCGGTCAAGTCCTCCAAGAACGCCGCCGTCGCCCTGCTCTGCGCCTCGCTGCTCAACCGCGGCCGCACGACCCTGCGCAACGTCTCCCGGATCGTCGAGGTCGAGCGCATCCTCGACGTGCTGCGCTCCATCGGCGTCTCCGCGACGTGGGACGAGCACGGGCACGACCTCACCATCGTCGTCCCCGACGAGCTGGACCTCGAGGGCATCGACGCCGACGCCGCGCGGCGCACCCGCAGCATCATCATGTTCCTGGGCCCGCTGCTGCACCGGGCCCGCTCCTTCCGGCTGCCGTACGCGGGCGGCTGCGACCTGGGCACCCGGACGGTGCAGCCGCACATGATCGCGCTGCGACCGTTCGGCCTCGCCGTCGAGGCGCACGCCGGGGAGTACCAGGCCGGCGTGGACGGCCCGGCGGCCGCCGACCGCACCATCGTGCTGACCGAGCGCGGGGACACCGTCACCGAGAACGCGCTGCTGGCCGCGGCCCGGACCGACGGCACGACGACCATCCGCAACGCCAGCTCGAACTACATGGTCCAGGACCTCTGCCTCTACCTGCAGCTGCTGGGCGTCGGCATCGAGGGCATGGGCTCGACCACCCTCGTGGTCCGCGGGCGGCCGGTGCTCGACGCCGACGTCGACTACACGATCAGCGAGGACCCGGTCGAGGCGATGAGCCTGCTCACCGCCGGGATCGTCACCGGCTCGGAGCTGACCGTGGCCCGGGCACCGGTGGACTTCCTCGAGGTGGAGCTCGCGGTGCTGGCGGAGATGGGGCTGCGCTACGAGCTCTCCGCCGAGTACCTCGCCGACAACGGGCACACCCGGCTGGCCGACATCACCATCCACCCCTCCGAGCTGCAGGCGCCCCTGGACAAGGTGCACCCGATGCCGTTCCCGGGCCTCAACATCGACAACCTGCCGTTCTTCGCGGTCATCGCCGCGCAGGCGCAGGGGTCGACGCTGATCCACGACTGGGTCTACGACAACCGGGCGATCCACCTCTCCGACCTCACCCGGCTGGGCGCCGACGTCCGCCTGCTGGACCCGCACCGCGTGCTGGTCACCGGCCCCACCCGCTGGCGGGCCGCCGAGGTGGTCTGCCCGCCCGCGCTGCGCCCGGCCGTCTGCATCCTGCTGGCCATGCTGGCGGCGAAGGGCACCTCGGTGCTGCGCAACGTCGACATCATCGCCCGGGGGTACGAGCAGCTGTACGAGCGTCTGGTGGAGATGGGCGCCGAGATCGAGGTCTTCCGCGACTGAACGCGATGATCAGGTGAGGCGGATTCAGGTGGTGGTTGCACCGCCGGTTGGTTGAGCGGCTGAGAGTAGGTCCTGGAGGGCTTCGGCGGGGGTTCTCCAGCCGAGGGTTTCGCGG
>NZ_SSXA01000029.1 GCF_021698975.1 Blastococcus sp. KM273128
CGAGCTGCTCCCCGACGGCACCTTGCAGGTCACCACACCCAGCGGCGTCACCCGCAGCACCCGGCCACCCGGCCTCCGCGATCTGGAGGCCCAACCGGCACTCCCCGCACCACCCCGGGCGGCACCGACGGAGGACCCGCCGCCGTTCTGAAGCCGCCGTTCTCAAGCCGCCGGTCGGAGCACCGTACGAGCGCGTCCCGTCCCGGCCTCGGTGTCAGCCGCGCCGGGTGCGGGCCGCCTCGGCGAGCTCGGCGAGCAGCTGCTCGGTCGTCGGCAGGTCGACGCAGGCGTCGGTGACGCTCTTGCCGTACTCGAGGTTCCCCGGGTGCTGCTGGTCGAGGTCCTGCCGGCCGGCGAGCAGGTTGCTCTCCACCATCACGCCCCGGATCGCCTGCTCGCCGCCGGCGATCTGGCCGGCCAGATCACGGACGACGTCGATCTGGCGCAGGTGGTCCTTCTGGCTGTTGCCGTGCGAGGCGTCGACGACGAGCACCTCGGGCAGCCCGCGGGCGGCCAGCCGGCGCCGCGCGTCGGCGATGTGGGCGGCCGAGTAGTTGGGGCCGTCCTTGGCGCCGCGCAGGATGACGTGGCCGGTGCCGTTGCCGGTCGTCGACAGCTGGGCGGAGACCCCGTGGGCGTCGACGCCGAGGAACTGGTGCGGCGCCCGCGCCGTCATCACCGCCTGGATGGCGGAGTCCACGCTGCCCTCCGGCGAGTTCTTGAACCCGACCACCGACGAGAAACCGGACACCCGCTCGCGGGCGGTCTGGTCGGTGACGTTGCGCGCCCCGACGCCGTTGTAGGTGACCAGCCCGTTGACGTACTGCGGCGTCAGCGCGTTCAGCGGTTCGGCGGCCACCGGCACGCCCGATGCGGTGATGCGGCACATCAGCATCCGGGTCGCGACCAGCCCGACGCTGATCCGGCTCGACCCGTCGAGGAACGGGTCGTAGGCGAACCCCTTCCAGTCGACCTCGGTGCGCGGCTTCTCGGTGTAGGTGCGCATGAGGATCTCGAGGTCGGCACCGTGCCGCTCGCGCATGCGGCCGATGAAGGCGGCGTACTCCAGCGCCGCCTCCGGGTCGTGGATGGAGCACGGCCCGGCGATGACCGCGAGGCGCTGGTCGGCACCGGTGAGGATGCCGGTCACCGCCTGCCTGGCGGCCCGCGTGGTGGCGGCCGAGGCCTCCGGCACCGGGACGACGGCGGCGACCGCGGCGGGGGTGACGACGACGCTGGAGCCGGTGATCCGGGTGTTGACCAGGTCGGAGAGGTCGGTCCCGCCGTCGGGCGCGACCCCGAGCTCCCGCTGGACGACCGGCAGCAGCTCGGCGAGCTCGCCGTCGATCCGCCGGTTGACGCGGGTCTGCACCTCGAGCAGGAGCTCGGCGACGCGCGCCGCCTCGGTCAGGAGCGGCTCGGCGGTCATCGTTCCTCCAGTGCGGCGGTGAGCAGCGCGACGAGCGCCTCGAGCTGGACGTCGGCCGAGCCCTGCATCTCCTCGTCCGAGCCGTCGAGCGCCCGGGCGGCCAGGCCGGCCTTGCTGTCGATGAGCTCGGCGATCCGGGCGTCGAGGGTCTGCGCGGCGATGATCCGCCACGCCGTCACCGGCTCGGTCTGGCCGATGCGGTGGCTGCGGTCGATCGCCTGGGTCTGCTCGGCGTCGGTCCACGACAGCTCGGCGAGCACCAGGTTGGAGGCGACCTGCAGGTTGATCCCGACGCCGGCGGAGGTGAGCGAGCAGACCGCGACGGCGACCTCGGGGTCGTTGACGAACGCGTCGATGTTGCGCTGCCGCACCGACGGCGTCTGGTCGCCGCGGATCGAGGAGTAGCGCAGCCCCATGCCCTCGAAGGTCTCCTCGGCCACGTCCATGACGTCGATGTGCTTGGCGAAGAAGACCACCTTGCCGGCGCTGCGGGCCAGCTGGGCGGCGTAGTCGGCGGCGAGCCCGGCCTTGGCCTGCCCGATCCGCCGCATCATCGTGAAGACGTTGTCACCGCCGGTGCCCGAGGTCGAGTCCTTGAGCTCCCACCCGGCGACCTTGCGCACCAGCGCGTGGTCGATGCCCTCGACCACGGTGGCCGACTCGCGGGCGGCGAGCGCGCTCTCGTAGCGCTTGACCAGGCGGCGGGCCAGCTCCCGCTCGGCGGCCCGGATCGAGCGGCCGGCCTTGTCGTCGAGCTCGACGGGGAGGTCGGCGATCCGGCGGGCGGGGATGTCGGCGGCGACGTCGACCTTGCGCCGGCGGACGATGCCCCGGTCGATGACGCACTGGCGGGCCGCCGGGTAGAAGCCCGGGTCGGCCGGCGTCAGGCCGGTGCCCTCCAGGCACTCCATCAGCTCGCCGAGGGGCTTCTCGTCGTCGATCCAGCCGAGGAACTGCCAGATCGCCCGGAAGTCGTCGATGTCGTTGATCAGCGGGGTGCCGGTGAGCGCCATGAGCAGCGGCCGGGCGGTGCGCAGCCGGATCCGCTGGGCGATCTCCAGCACGTGCTGCGAGCGCTGCGAGCTCTTGTTCTTGATGAAGTGCGCCTCGTCGACGACCATCCCGCCGAACCCGAAGTCGCCGATCCAGCCGACGTGCCGGTCCAGCACCTCGTAGTTGACGACGACGATGTCCGCGAAGGCGTCGGCGTTCTCGCCGTTGCCCTGGATCACGGTGGCCCGGCGCTGGGGCACCCAGCGCGCGGCCTCGCGGGCCCAGTTGGTCTTCACCACGTTGGGGACGACGACGAGCAGCGGGAACGCCTGCGCCGCCTCGGCCGCGAGCAGCGACTGGGCCGTCTTGCCCAGGCCCGGCTCGTCGGCGAGCAGGAAGGTGCGGTGCCCGTTCGCGGCCGCGGCGACCAGCTGCCCCTGGTGCGGCATGAGCTCCAGCCCCGCCGGGGTGAACTGCGAGCTCGGGAACGGCAGGGGCATGCACGCCGGGGCGCCGCCGCCGGCCCGCTCGAAGGAGTTGAACAGCGGCTCGAGCACCTCCCAGCCGGCCAGCCGGCGCGGCCGCACCGCGGTGGGGCGCACGGCGTCGAAGTCGGGGGCGAGGAAGGGGTTGGCCAGCTGCCGCGAGATGACCGACTGCGGCACCACCTGGCGCTCGGCGGAGGCGGCCACGGGGGCGGCCTGCGCCGGCTGGGGGGCCGCCTCCTCCTCGGGGACCTCGATCCCGGCGGCGGCGAGCAGCTCCCGCCGGTGCGAGCGGGCCGCCTCGGTGGCGACGGCGTCGTCGGCGAGCAGCGCGAGCAGGCCGGAGTTCCGCACCGCGGTGGTGGCGAGGATCGTCGCGATGCCGTCGAGCCGCTTGAGCTGCTCGGCGCGGCGGCCCTCGCCGGCGCTCTGGTCGGCCTGCACCCGGGCGCGCTCCTCGCGCAGCACCAGGGCGATCGCCTGGAACTCGGCGCGCACCGACGGCGTCACGCGGTCGCGCTTGACCGCCGCCTCGACGTCGCGGACGGCGCGGGCGAGCACCGCGATGACGTCGCCCTCGCGGACGCGCCGCTGGGCGCGCGGGGCGCCGCGCCGGGCGCCCGTCGAGCGCCGGCCTGGTCGAGCCACAGACTCCTCCTCTGCACTGCCCCGCGAGGTGCCGGGCAGGACGCGCACACGGCCCCTGGACCGGACGGCGCGGGCGAGCACCGCCCCGCGGGGTGTGCTGCTCCGCGATCCGGCCCCGCCCCGGGGCCGCACGGGGGGACGACGTCCCGGGCCGTGTGCCCCGATGGCCCCTCGGGACCGTCAGCCCGCCGGACGACGGCGGGGGCACCGGTCGCACCAGCGGGCATCCTCGCCAGGCGAGGGCGTGCTGGCCCGCGGCCGGTACGGCCCCCACAGTAGACCCCGGGCGGCGCCGCGGGCCCGGGCGGCGTCGCGCCGCCCGCGGCTCAGCCCCCGACGGTCGCCTGCAGGTCGTTGCGCGGGACGACCCGGAGGGCGCGGAAGGGCAGGTCGTGGGCGCCGGGCCGGGCCCACTCCACCTCGACGACCTGGCCGGCCCGCAGGCCGCCCGAACCCGTGGTGCTCTGCTCCACCGCTGCCGCGTCGGCCCAGCAGCCCCCCGGGAGGTCGGGTGCCTCGATGACCGCGCCGTCCCCGTCCCACCGGACGACGGTGCCGAAGGTCGTGCCGCCCTGCGTCATGGGCCGAGGCTCCGCCGTCCCCGCCGCGGGAGCAACCCCGACGGCGCGCGGGTCAGCCGTCCGGGGCCCGCGCCGCCTCCTCGGCCGGGGTGCGCCGGCCGAACCAGAAGATCCCGATCGCCAGCGACACCGCCAGGAGGACGGCCATGACGACCAGCAGGGGCACCGGCCCGAACTGCGCGATCAGGGGCAGCGCCGCCGCGGTGACCAGCCCGCCGCCGAAGAACGGTTCGAACGCCAGCTGCTTGTACCCGAACGCCTCCATGGCCGGGGTGGCGGCGTTGGGGTCGGCGACCCGGATCAGGATCAGGCCGGTCGCCGTCACGCCCAGGGACTGCCCCAGGTCGCCGATGCCGCGCTCGAACCAGAAGCGCGGGATCATCCGGCGCGCCAGGAAGACGAAGACGCCCACGTTCCAGGCGAGGCCGGCGACCGCGAGGAGGAGGAACGTCACCCAGTTGTCCGCGATCGCCTGGATGGACAGCGTCGCCAGGGCGCTGATGATCAGCAGGTCCAGCGCGATCCCCTGGATGCGCAGCATCATCTGCCGGTCGACGATGCCGGTGCGGTCGAACCGGTCGACCACCTTCTGCACGACGACGCCGCCGATCATCGCCAGCGGGAACAGCGGCACGAATTCGAACAGCTCGACGGTGTCCGCCCACAGCGCAGCCTCCAGCGCCTGGAGCGCCTCGAGCAGGCCGAGCCCGATCAGGATCGCGACGGCGACGACCGCGAAGTGGATGGCCAGCGGCTCCACCGAGGCGGTGCGCACGGTCATCAGTGCGGCCGGTGGCTGCTCCTCGCGCTCGTAGAGGCCGCGCTGCTCGGCCAGCGAGGTCTTGGCGTCGTCCTCCAGCACCTGGGCGCGGCCGGTGCGCACGCCCCAGTTGATCAGGGCGATGCCGACGACGACGCCGGAGACGACCCCCACCGTGGCCAGCCCGAGCGCCAGGTCCTGGCCCTCCGGGAACCCGAGGTCGGCGAAGGTGGTGCCCAGGCCGGCCGCGGTGCCGTGACCGCCCTCGAAGCCCACCTCGATGAGCGCACCGACCATGGGGTCCTGCCCGAGGAAGGGGACGAGCAGGAGGACGGCGAGCAGCAGCCCGATGACGTACTGGCCGGAGGCCATGGTGACGCCGAGGGCCAGCTGGGGGCCGGCGAGCTCGGCGGCCTCCTTCACCTTGGGGATGCGCTCCCCGAGGAAGAGGGTCGCGAACACCACCGAGATGAGCAGGCCGGGCAGGGAGGCCCAGACGTCGAGGAACTCCTCGGGCCACAGGCCGCCGGTCAGCGGCGCGTCCTCCCCGCCGATGGCCTCGGCCACCGCGCCGACCACCTCGGGGCCGATCACCAGCGCCAGGAAGCCGCCGATGATCGAGCTGGGGAGGAAGAGCTTCTGGGCGATCCGGGACCGGATCCGGACGAGCTTGGCCACCAGGAGCAGGACCCCGAGCACCAGCAGGCTCAGTCCGATGACGTCAGGGGACACGGTGCCTCCGTCCCGTGCGGTCCGTCGGGACCGGTCGCGCCGAGCATCCGGGAAACGAGCCCCACCCTGGCGGCTGGGCCGTCCGGCCACAACCCGTGCCGGGCCGGGGGCGCCCCCGAACCGTTGCGGCCGTCCCCCGCCGGGGGTGGGATGGGCCATGGCCGTCGTCCGGGGTGACCGCCCCTCCGGTGGGGCGCGGAGCCGCCGCGGGCACGAGGCGCACTCCCCGCACCTCATCCCCGCCGCCGGGTGGCGGCGGGTGCTGCGGCGGGTGGCACGCCAGGTGCTCAGCGACCGGCTGATGGTGCAGAGCGCGGGGGTCTCGTTCTTCGCCGTCCTGTCGATCGCCCCCGTGCTGGTGACGGCGCTGTCCATCTACGGCTTCGTGAACACGCCCGAGACCGCCCGCCGGCAGCTGTCCGGGCTGGCCGACGTGCTGCCCACGGACCTCGACGCGGTCGTCACCGACCAGCTCACGACGATCACCGCGGCCTCGGCCGACGTGCTCACCTTCCGCGGCCTCGCCGGCCTGGTCGTGGCGCTGTGGACGGCGACCACCGCGATGACCTACCTGCTCGACGGGCTCGGCATCGCCTACCACCAGCCGGAGACCCGGGGCTTCCTGCGCCGGGTGGCGCTGGCGCTGCTCTTCGTCCTGGGCGGCGCGGTGCTCCTGGCGGCGCTGCTCACCGTCGCCGGGGTCGCCTCGGCCTGGATCGCCGGCTCGTCCGGCCCGTTCCGCCTGGCCGCCCGGGTGCTCTCGTGGCTGGCGCTCGCCGCGCTCATGGCCGTGGCGCTGGCCGTGCTCTACCGGTTCGGCCCGGCCCGGGCGCGGGCCCGGTGGCGGTGGCTCACCCCCGGGTCGGTCCTCGCGACGGTCGTCTGGCTGGTGGTGACCTACGGGTTCTTCTCCTACGTGCAGAGCCTGGGCAGCTACCAGTCCACCTACGGCTCGCTCGCCGGCGTCGCGATCAGCATGTTCTGGCTCTGGACGACGGTCCTGCTGATCTTCTTCGGCGCCGCCGTGAACGCCGAGGCCGAGCGGCAGACCGCACGCGACTCCACCGTCGGCCCGGAGCGGCCCGCGGGGAGCCGGGGCGCCGTCGTCGCCGACGACGTCCCGCCGCACCCCGGGGAGTGACGGGCCCACTGCCCTCAGCGGACCTTCATCCCCCAGGCGGTGAAGCAGGCGGCGACCGCCGCGGTGATGGCGAGGAGCCAGAGACCCGGCTGGTAGTTGCCGATCCAGCCGTAGACGGCCCCCATGAGCAGCGGCGGGGCGAACCCGCCGAGCCCTCCTGCAGCACCGACGACGCCGGTCACCGCCCCGACGGTGCCCGCGGGCGCCACCAGCGCCACGAGGGCGAACACCGCGCCGGAGGACGCGCCCAGCGCCGCCGCCATCGCGAGGAAGGCGACCGTGCCGAAGGGGGCCAGCGGTCGCTCCAGGGCCGAGATCGCGGCGAAGACGGTGACGGCGGCGAAGCAGGTGACCAGCACCGGTATCGGATGCAGGCGGTCGGACAGAATGCCACCGACCGGGCGCATCACCACAGCGAGCGCCACGAACCCAGCGGTCCGCAGGGCAGCGTCTCCGGGAGACAACCCGAACGCGTCACGGAGGTTGGTCGGCAGGTACACGCTGAAGGCGACGAAGCCACCGAAGCCGACCGCGTACAGGAAGGACAACTGCAGGGTGACCGGCAGCCGGACGGTGTCCCACGTCCGCCGGAGCCCGCCGCCGGCGCTCGTGGTCCGTCCCGGAGCGTCCCGCAGCAACAGGTAGGCGAGGACCGCGTAGGCGGCGAGGAGAGCTGCGACCAGCGTGAAGGGGAACTCCAGCCCGTAGGCGTCCATCAACCCGACCGTGGTGAAGGCCGAGATCGCGGTGCCCCCCATGCCGGCACCGAAGATCCCCAGCGCGGTCCCCCGCCTGGCCGGTGGGAACCAGCCGTTGACCAACGGGACCCCGATGGCGAACGTCGTGCCGCCCAGCCCGAGCACGAAGCCGCCGAGCAGCATCATCGGGTAGGAGTCGTTCCCCACGTAGCCGATGAAGAGCACCGGCAGGATGGTCAGGGCGCTCACCGCGGGGAACATCGAGCGCGCCCCGTACCGGTCGGTGAGGGCACCCACCGGGATCCGGCCCACCGAACCCACGACGACCGGCACGGCGACCAGCAGCGACTTCTGCAGCGGGCTCAGCCCGAGCTCGTCGGTGAAGTAGGCACCCAGCGGGCTGACCAGCGCCCACGCCCAGAAGTTGACGGTGAACCCGGCGGTCGCCACCGCGAGCACGAGCCAGGCCTGCCGCGGGATACCGGCGTCCCCGCCGGTGCCCGCTCGCCCGAGCCCCGGCGACGAACTCATCGCCGGGGTCCTCCCACCCGCTCCCAACCTCTCGGGGTGGCACGGTTGCCCAGGTGCTCGTCCCGGCTGCGGTACACGATGTAGGGCCGGGTGAAGTAACCCAGCGGGGCGCTGAACACGTGCACCAGCCGGGTGAACGGCCAGATCGCGAAGAGCAGCAGAGCCGACAGCGCGTGCAGCTGGTACCCGAGCAGGGCCTCGGACATCAGCTCCGGCTGCGGCTGGAAGTAGAAGATGCTCCGGAACCACGGGGACACCGTGTCCCGGTAGTGCGACTCCCCGGCAGCACCCATGACGGTGTTGCTGAGCCCGAAGATGATGGTCGCCGTCAGCACCACGTACATGAACTTGTCGTTCCTGGTGGTCGCCGAGAACACCGGCCCCACCGTGCGCCGCCGGTAGATCAGGATGGCCAGCCCCGCCAACGTGCAGAAGCCCGCGATGGCGCCGATCCCGACGGCGACGACGTGGTACATGGCCTCGGTGATCCCGACCGCGTCCGTCCACGACCGCGGGATGCCCAGCCCGATGACATGCCCGCCCAGGGCGAAGAGGATCCCGAAGTGGAAAAGCGGGCTGCCCCAGCGCAGCAGACGGCGCTCGTACAGCTGGCTGGAGCGGGTGGTCCAGCCGAACTTGTCGTACCGGTACCGCCAGTAGTGACCGACGACGAAGATCGCCAGGCTGATGTACGGGAGGATGACCCACAGCACGATCTCCAGCGCGTTCATCGGGCGGCTCCAGCAGGTGCTCCGGACGGTGGCGGGGGGATGAACTGCGGCGGGGCGAAGGCGGTCGCGCCGTACGGATCGACGCCGACCTCCTCGGCGGGCGGACCCTCGGCCGCCAGCCGCAGGACCGCCTCGCGGTCGGCCGCCTGCACCGGGGGCAGGGTGGCGCTGACCGCCTGCAGCACCCAGCGGTAGGGGGACCCCTGCTCCTCCAGGGCCAGCCGGATCAGCTCAAGACCGGCCCGGTGCTCGTTGAGCAGGCGCTCACCGCGGGCGGCGTCCCCGGTGGCGGTGAACTCCAGGACGACCGCCAGGTGGTCGGGCAGCTCGCCGTCCTCGAGGACCATCCCCGCCCGCGAGTACAGGTGCTTGAACTGCAGCAGCGCCATCCCCCGCTTCCGGGTGTCCCCGTGCACGTAGTAGGTGAGGTACAGGCTGCTGCGCCGGCGCAGGTCGAAGGTCTCGACGTAACCGGCCTGCTGCTGCTCCAGCGGGGTGGTCTCCAGGTGGTCGAGGAACCGTCCGAGCGACCCGGCGATCGGCGCGGGCAGCGGTGCCACCACCGCCCGCAGCAGCGGCAACCGCCCGAGCAGCGCCTCGTCGGGGTAGCCCAGCAGCAGCGAGGCGGCCTGCCGGGCGGCGGCCAGCTCGACGGCCGACGCCGCCGTCCCCCGCCTCACGGCTTCGGGTCCACGACGCCGGGCGAGCCGTCCCCGGCTCCACCGCCCCCCGGGCCGTGCAGCCCGGGCTGCTCGTCGGGCCGGGGCGGGAACAGCCCCGTCGGCGCCCCCTTGCCATCCCAGTTGAGCAGGTTGACGCGCTGGGCCTTGGTCGGCGGCGCCGACAGGGTGTCGGTGGTCTGCCGGCCGGCAAGCATGTGGAAGTTCTCCACGGCGATGGGCGTCACCCCGCCCGAGGTCTCGCCGAAGGGGCCCCAGCCGCCCATCCCCGGACCGCCGTCGTAGTCCAGCGAGCAGCCGCTGTCGAACTCCTCCCGGTCCGGGCCCTGCTCGGCGTGCGCGGTCGGGATGACGTACCGCTCGTCGTACTTGGCGACGGCGAGCAGCCGGTGCATGTCCTGGATGTCCTGGCCGGTCATCCCGACCGCAACCGCGATCGACTCGTCCGCGGGACGGCCCAGATTGAGGTCGCGCATGTAGGAGCGCATCGCCCCGAGCTTGCGCAGCACCCCGGCGACCCGCTCGGTGTCGCCGGCGGTGAACAGCTCGGCGAGGTACTCCAGCGGAATCCGCAGCGACTCGATGGCGCCGAAGATGTTGCCGGCGCTCTCCCCGTCGTGCCCGGTCTCGGTGAGCGCGTCGACCACCGGGGACAGCGGCGGGATGTACCAGACCATCGGCATGGTGCGGTACTCCGGGTGCAGGGGCAGCGCGACCTCGTACCGGTTGATCAGCGCATATATCGGCGAGCGCTGGGCGGCGTCGATCCAGTCGCGCGGGATGCCCGCCCGCTCGGCCTCCCGGATCACCTCGGGGTCGTGCGGGTCCAGGATGATCGAGCGCTGGGCCTCGTAGAGATTCTGGTCGTCCGGTGTGGACGCGGCCTCGAGCACCCGGTCGGCGTCGTAGAGCACGATGCCGATGTAGCGCAGCCGGCCGACGCAGGTCTCCGAGCACACCGTCGGGATCCCGACCTCCACCCGGGGGAAGCAGAAGGTGCACTTCTCCGCCTTGCCGGTGCGGTGGTTGAAGTAGACCTTCTTGTACGGGCAGCCGGTCACGCACATCCGCCACCCGCGGCAGCGGTCCTGGTCGACCAGGACGATGCCGTCCTCGGCCCGCTTGTAGATCGCACCCGACGGGCAGGACGCCGCGCACGACGGGTTGATGCAGTGCTCGCAGATGCGCGGCAGGTAGAACATGAAGGTCTCTTCGAGCTTCTCCCTGATCTGCGCCGAGACCTTCTGCAGGACCGGATCGGCCTGGGTGAGCTGCGGGGCGCCACCGAGGTCGTCGTCCCAGTTGGCGCTCCACTCGACCTTCATCGGCCTGCCCGACAGCAGGGAACGCGGCTGGGCGACCGGGGTGTGCTCCTGCAGCGGAGCGTTGGTCAGCGTCTCGTAGTCGTAGGTCCAGGGCTCGTAGTAGTCGCCGATCGACGGCTGGACGGGGTTCGAGAAGATGGTCAGCAGGCGCTTGAGCCGGCTACCGGTGCGCAGCCTGAGCCTGCCGTTGCGGCCGACCTCCCAGCCGCCCTTCCACTTCTCCTGGTCCTCGTAGGTGCGCGGGTAGCCCTGGCCCGGCCGGGTCTCGACGTTGTTGAACCAGACGTACTCGACGCCGCTCCGGTTGGTCCAGGCCTGCTTGCAGGTGACCGAGCAGGTGTGGCACCCGATGCACTTGTCGAGGTTCATCACCATGCCCATCTGGGCCATGACGCGCATCAGTACTGCACCTCCTGGTTGCGGCGGCGGATCACGGTCACCTCGTCGCGCTGGTTGCCGGTCGGCCCGAGGTAGTTGAACGCGAACGACAGCTGCGCGTAGCCGCCGATCAGGTGGGTGGGCTTGAGGAAGAGGCGCGTCCCGGAGTTGTGGATGCCGCCGCGCTTGCCGGAGGTCTCCGCCAGCGGGACGTCGATCACCCGTTCCTGCGCGTGGTACATGTAGACGGTCCCCTCGGGCATGCGCTCGGAGACGATCGCCCGGGCCACGATGACGCCGTTGCGGTTGACCGCCTCGATCCAGTCGTTGTCGCCGATCCCGACCTTCGCGGCGTCCTGCGTGCTCATCCAGATTGTCGGGCCGCCCCGGGACAGCGAGAGCATGAACAGGTTGTCCTGGTACTCCGAGTGGATCGACCACTTGCTGTGCGGCGTCAGGTACCGGACGGCTATCCCGAGGTCGGAGACGACCCCGACCTGCGGCTCGCCGTAGAGCGCCGTCATGTCCAGCGGTGGGCGGAACACGGGCAGGTTCTCCCCGGCCTCGGTCATCCAGTCGTGGTCGAGGAAGAAGTGCATCCGTCCGGTCAACGTGTGCCACGGCTTGAGCCGCTCGACGTTGATGGTGAACGCCGAGTACCGGCGTCCACCGTGCTCGCTGCCCGACCACTCCGGCGAGGTGATCACCGGCGTGGGTCGGGACTGCGCGTCGGCGAAGGTGATCTGCTTGCCCTCGTGCTCGGCCGCGAGGTCGGCCATCCGGAACCCGGTGCGCTCCTCGGAGTGGTGGAACCCCTGGGTCGCCAGCCGCCCGTTCGTCGTCCCCGACAGCGCCAGGATCGCCTCGCACCAGTGCACGTCCCGCGCCAGCGCCGGCTGACCGGCCGCCACCCCGTCGCGGATTACGCCGTTCTTGTGCCGGAGGTACTCGACCTCCTTGTCCGGCCTGGTCTGCACGCCTTTGACCTGCAGCCCGATGTCGGCCACCAGCGGGCCCATCGCCGCCCACTTCTGGGCCACCGCCCCGTAGTCGCGTTCCTGCACGACCACCTTGGGCATCGTCTTCCCCGGGACGGGCTCGCACTCGCCCGCCTTCCAGTCCCGGACGACACCGCGCGGGTTGGCCAGCTCGTCGGCGGTGTCGTGCAGCAACGGCAGCGCCATCAGATCCCGGCGGACGCCGAGGTGCGTCGCGGCCAGCCGGCTGAACTGGCGGGCGATGGCACCGAAGGCGTCGAAGTCGGTCCGGGTCTCCCACGGCGGCGAGATCGCCGGGCTGAACGTGTTGACGTAGGGGTGCATGTCCGTGGTGTTGAGATCGTGCTTCTCGTACCACGTAGCGGCCGGCAGCGTGATGTCGGCGAAGATCGTGGTGCTGGTCATCCGGAAGTCCAGCGCCAGCAGGAGGTCGAGCTTCCCGGTGGGCGCCTCGTCGCGCCAGACCACCTCCGTCGGCCGCGCCTCCGGGGGCGCCTCCTCCGCGCGGAGGGAGGAGTCGGTGCCGAGCAGGTGCTTGAGGAAGTACTCGTTGCCCTTCCCGGAGGAGCCGAGCAGGTTGGCCCGCCAGACGGTGAGCACCCGCGGGAAGTTCTCCGGCGCGTCCGGGTCCTCGCCGGAGAAGCGGATGCTGCCCTCCCGCAGTCCGTCGACCACGTACTGACCGGGCTCCTTGCCCGCGGCGGCCGCCTCGTCGGCGAGGTCCAGCGGGTTCCGGTTGAAGGTCGGGAAGGACGGCATCCAGCCCATGCGTGCGGACTGCGCGAGGACGTCGGCCGGCGCCTTCCCGGCGAACCGGCCCTGGCCCAGCGGCGAGGCGAAGCCGTCCAGCGTCGTCCGGTCGTAGCGCCACTGGTCGGTGTGCAGGTACCAGTAGGCGGTCTGGATCATCTGCCGCGGCGGGCGGGCCCAGTCCAGCGCGCCGGCCAGGGTCTGCCACCCGGTGACCGGCCGGCACTTCTCCTGGCCGACGTAGTGCGCCCAGCCCCCGCCGTTGACCCCCTGGCAGCCGGTGAGGTTGGTCAGCGTGAGGAATGCGCGGTAGATCGTGTCGGAGTGGAACCAGTGGTTGGTGCCCGCGCCCATGATGATCATCGACCGGCCGTCGGAGTCCTCGGCGTTCTGGGCGAACTCCCGGCCGATCCGGGCCGCGGCGGCGGCACTGACGCCGGTGAACTGCTCCTGCCAGGCCGGCGTGTAGGGCTGCGTGGGGTCGTCCGCACCGGTCGGCCAGGTGCCGGGGAGCCCGGGGCGGCCGACGCCGAACTGCGCCAGGAGCAGGTCGTAGACCGTCGTCACCAGGTGCTTGCCGAGCCGGCGCACCGGGACGCCGCGGCGCAGCGTGCCACCCTCGCCGCCGCCCGTGTCGAAGCGGGCCAGGTCGACGGGCGCCGTCTCGGCGCCTTCCCGGTAGAGCGACAGCAGCGGGTCGACCTCCCCCAGGTCCAGGTTCCACCGCCCCTTGCCGCTCTCCCCGTACCGGAAGCCGAGCGAGCCGTTCGGCACGTGCGGCTCGTCCGTGGCCGAATCGACGAGGACGGTCTTCCACTCGGCCTCGTCCTGCGTGTCGCCCAGATCTGCGGCGGTGAGGAATTTGCCGGGGACGTACGCGTCACCGCGGGGGGTGAGCGTGAGGAGGAACGGCAGGTCGGTGTACTGCTTCACGTACGACTGGAACCGCGGCACCTGCCGGTCGACGAAGAACTCCTCGAGGACCACGCGCCCCATCGCCATCGCGAGCGCGCCGTCGGTACCGGGGTGCGGGGCGAGCCAGTCGTCGGCGAACTTCGTCGCGTCGGAGTAGTCGGGGCTCATCACGACGACCTTCTGGCCGCGGTAGCGCGCCTCGGTCATCCAGTGCGCGTCCGGGGTGCGGGTGACCGGGACGTTGGAGCCCCAGAGGATCAGGTAGCTGGCGTCCCACCAGTCACCGGACTCCGGGACGTCGGTCTGGTCGCCGAACACCTGCGGTGAGGCAACGGGTAGGTCGGCGTACCAGTCGTAGAAGGAGAGCATCGGGGCACCGATCAACGCCATGAACCGGGCGCCGGCGGCGTGCGACACCATGGACATCGCCGGGATCGGCGAGAAGCCGGCGACGCGGTCGGGCCCGTACCTCTTGATCGTGTGCACGTGCGCGGCGGCGACCATCTCGGTGGCCTCGTCCCAGGAGGCGCGCACCAGGCCGCCCTTCCCGCGCTGGGACTTGTAGGTGCGGGCCTTCTCCGGGTCCTCGACGACGTCGGCCCACGCGAGGACGGGGTCACCGAGCCGGGCCTTCGCCTCGCGGTACATGGTGAGCAGCGAGCCGCGCACGTACGGGTAGCGGACCCGGGTGGGCGAGTACGTGTACCAGGAGAAAGCCGCTCCGCGTGGGCAGCCACGGGGCTCGTACTCGGGGCGGTCGGGGCCGGTGCTCGGGTAGTCGGTCTGCTGCGCCTCCCAGGTGATGATCCCGTCCTTGACGTAGACCTTCCAGGAGCAGGACCCGGTGCAGTTCACCCCGTGGGTGGAGCGCACGACCTTGTCGTGGCTCCAGCGGTCCCGGTAGAAGCTGTCGGCGTCCCGGCCGCCGATCTGGTGCAGGGAACGGAGGTCGGCGCTCACCTCGCCCTTGCGGAAGAACCTCGACGTCTTGACGAGGGCTTCGGACAACCCTCCGTCGAGACCAGCGTGTCCATCGGATGCGGTGTCGGTGCGGGCGCGGGTCACGTGGCTCCTGTCCGTGGTCGGACCCGCCCCGGCGGGGCGGGCGGATGACTCCCTGGTCCTCCGGGGGCCTCCGGGACTCCCGGTGCGTGCAGGGCACGGCTGGCCGGCCGGGCCCTCGTCGTCCTCCCTACGCGGCGCGCGCACGGGCGGACCACGGACCAAGGTCTCGGGATGGGTGCCCGGAGGACCTCCGCCCGCGACGAACCGCTCCCAGGAGCTCGCCGCCACGGCGGTCAGCCGCGCGGGCCGTGACCGGCGACGAGCGGCGTGTCGGCACCGGCGGCACCGACCCGTGCTGCCCCGCCGGGAGACCCGAGGGCCAGGTCCCGTCCCGGCAGCGGCTCGGCGAAGAACCGCGCGTTGTCCGCGGTGAACACCGACCAGCGCTCGGGGACGTCGTCCTCGTAGTAGATGGCCTCGACCGGGCAGACCGGCTCGCACGCGCCGCAGTCCACGCACTCGTCGGGATGGATGTACAGGGCTCGCTCGCCCTCGTAGATGCAGTCGACCGGGCATTCGTCGACGCACGCGCGGTCGAGCACGTCGATGCACGGTTCGGCGATCACGTACGTCACCTGAACTCCCCCGTTCCCCGGCGGTGTCCTTTCGGAGGGTAGCGGTCCTCCTTATCCGTTGTCGCGCGGAACCGCCGCGTCCGGGAGGCTCGCCTCCGCGGCCCGGGGGAACTCGGCCACGCAGAGGTCCGGGGTGACGAACGGCTCCAGCCGGGCAGCCGACGCGAGGCCGGGCTGGCCGAGCCGCAGCAGCGCGCCACGCATCAGGCCGAGGTGCAGCGCACAGACGATCCGCGGGTGCGCCCGGGCGGTGTCGCGGAACGGGCAGCGCTGGAGCGCCAGCCGGTGAGCAGCCGGGGTCATCTCGACCCGCGGCGCGAATCCCAGCCGGTCGAAGAGGGCCCCGACATCACCGGCCGCGAGCTCCGGCGACCGGGTCTGCGACTCGGGGAACTCGGCCGCGGCCCAGCGGCGGCCGGCCTCCTCGGCGCGGCGGGAGCCGTCGTCCCCGCCGGACCCGAGCGCACCCGCCAGGAGGTCGGCGAGCTGGCGATGACCCTCGTCGTCGGCCTGCGGGACGGCGGCGTAGAGCAGTCGCGGGCGCCCCGGCCCACGAGGTCGGGCCGGGAGCTGGGCGACGAGACCGGCCGCCTCCATGACCTGCAGGTGGAGCCGGGCCGTCGTCCGGTGCAGGCCCACGGCCTCGGCGAGCGTGGGCACGTCCATGGGGCACCCTTCGGCCCGCAGAACGCCCAGCATCCGCCGTCGCGACCGCACCGCGAGCGCGGCGTACCGGCGTTCGGCCGGGGTGTCGGTGGCCGAGGTCGACCGGGACGGCATGACCGCATTCTCGCCCGCGGGCCGATCGGCCGCGACGTCACCGTCGGGGCGCCCCCACCCCGCACACCACCGACCGCCGGGGGACGACACCCACCTTGCTTTTCTCACGGAAGGGGCTGTAGAAAAAGGTGCACATCCGACGCACCACCTGGAGGAGCATGTGACCGCCGCCCTCGACGAGCCCGCCGTCGCCGCCGCACCGGAACGCCACGAGCACCTGCGCGACGGGCTGGTCCGGCACGCGGAGGCCGTCATCGGCACGGTCGCCGCCGGCCAGTGCCACGAGACCGCCCGCGCCGAGCTCGTCGACTTCCTGCGGGGCGAACTGATCGAGCACACCAGGGTCGAGGACGAGCTGCTCCTCGGCGCCGGAGGAACGGGGCGGACGGCCCTGCTCGTCGCCGCGGTGCAGGACCAGCACCGGATGGTCGGCGTCCTCGCGCGGGAGGTCGAGCGGGCGACCGACCCCCTCGACCTCGCGGTCGCGGCAGGCGCGCTGGTCGTGCTGTTCGACGTGTGCGCGCACCAGGAGGACAGGTACCTGCTCCCGGCCCTGGCGGCCGCGGGCGTGGACCTCGACGGCCTCCTCGGGGACGCCCCCACCGTCGGCACAGCCGCCGAGGTGCAGCGGTGAGCACCGCGGGCACCCGTCCGGTCGACCTGGGCGCCCTCTCCGACGAACTGCTCGGCGACGCGGCCGCCCAGAACGCGCTCCGCGCCGCCCACACGCTGCCCCACCCCGTCGACGGCCTCCGCCAGACCGTCATCGCGCTGATCGGGGGGCAGCAACTGGCCGAGCACGAGAGCCCGGGACCGGCCACCCTGCTCGTCCTCCGGGGCAGGGTCCGGCTGGTGGCCGGGGACGACGAGATCGCTCTCCGCGCGCACCAGATCGCCCCCATCCCCCACCGACGGCACAGCCTGCAGGCCGACGAGGACTCCGTGGTCCTGCTGAGCGTCGCCGTCGGGCAACGCACTCCCGCAGCGGACTGACCGGCCGCGGGGCTCAGTACCGTACGTGCTGGCATCGCTGCGGCGGCTGAGCCCCGCCTCCGGGCTGCTCGCCGCGCGGGCGGTGCCGAGCAGCATCGCGGACAGCACGAGCACCCAGACGGCGAACGCGACCCAGGTCCCCACCGCCCCGACCACGCCGACCAGGGGGAGGCCGTCGGCCTGGGCCAGGTACGTGGCGGCGACGGCGTACATGCCGAGCGGGAAGACGATGCTCCACAGCGACGGCTCGTAGGCCAGCGGGACGCGGTGGGTGCGGTGCCGCCACCACCCGGCGGCCACGAGGACCGGGATCAGCCAGGTGCCGAACAACCAGATGCTCACCGACACCCCGGCGACCAGCCCGCGCACCGCCTCCACCATCGGGGTGTCGACCATCTCGACGATGCGCGCCCCGGCGAGGACCGTGATGGCCCCGGCCCCCATCGCCACCCAGTACGGCGGGGTCAGATCGGCCGGCCGCAGCTCGTAGACCAGCAACCGGACCGAGACCATCGTGCTGACGGCGGCGTACAGGACCAGCCCCACCGACCAGGCGAACGCGGCCACCACCGCCAGCCCGGCGCGCAGGGGCGGCAGCTCGGGCTGGAGGCCGGCGGCCGATGCGGCGATCGACTGGGCGGCCACCACCCAGATGAACCACGTCCCGTTGGCCTTCGTCAGCACCGGGCGCTCGGCACGCCCGAGGACCGACGTCCAGGGCACCACGTAGCCCAGCACGAGCCAGGCCAGCAGACCCACGCCGAGCAGGGCGGCGGTGGCGCCGTGGTGCCCGTCCGTCGCCAGCCGCACCCCCAGCACGTTGCCGCCGGCGATGAAGGCGAAGAACCCGACCCCGCGTGCGGGGTCGGTGAAGTCCGACCGGACGGCCTCCGGGAAGGCGAGGAACCGCCAGGCGTCGAGCGCCAGCAGGACGGCGAAGGAGGTCGCGCACCGCCGTCCGGAGCCGGCCCGGCTGCACCACCCTCGTCAGGCCGGCCCCGTCGCGGCCCGGCCCGAGCGCTCGCCGCAGCGGCTCATCCCGCGGCTCGGACCGCCGCCGCCAGCGCCGCCGGCTGCAGCTGCCGGAAGTCGAGCGGCAGCCCGTCGAGCAGCACCGTCGGCGTCTGGTTCACGCCGTCCCGGCTGGCCCGGTCGGTCGCCGTGCGAGTCCAGTCCTCGTAGACCAGCTCCCGGATGCCCCGCTCGACCGCGGGCCCGGAGGCACCCACCTCCGCGGCGAGCGCGATCAGCTCGTCGTCGCTCAACCCGGCACCGCCCTCGGCCGGCTGGCGCGCGTAGAGGAGTCCGGCGAAGCGGGCGTACGCCTCGGGACCGGCCGCGTCCACCACCACCCCGGCCGCGTTCAGCGCGCGGGTCGAGAACCGGTCGGACGAGGCGCGGTCCAGGAAGGCCATGGGGTGGTGGACGACCTGCGCGCTGCCGTCGGCGGCGAGCTCGGCCAGCGTCGTCCCGCTGCGCGTCTCGAACTCGGCGCAGGCCGGGCACTGGAAGTCCTCGTAGACATCGAGCGTGACCGGGGCGCCGGCGTCGCCCACCGCGATCGCCGTGCCGCCCTGGACCGTGTTCGCGGGCACGGCGGCGCCGGCCGACGAGGTCCGCGACGACTGGACGACGACCACGAGGGCGATCGCCACGGCGAGCAGCGCGGCGACGGCGAGCCCGGTCGTCACGCTCCTGCGGCGCCGGGCGGCGACGGCGCGGGCGGCCTCCTCGGCGCGGCGGGCGGCGATCCGCTGCCTCGCGGTCGGCCGCCGGCGCGGGCCGGGGGCCTGGACGGCCAGCTGGTCAGTGGGCACGGGTCTCCTCCGGAAGGGCGGTGGCAGCGGCCGGCGATGTGCCGTCCGCGGTGGGCGTGGAGCGGGCAGCCCGAGCCAGCGCCAGGCGCGACCGGGGCCAGCGGGCCAGCAGGAGCGCAACCAGCAGCAGCGCGACGTCGCGGGCGACCGCCTCCGGGTACGCGGTGTCGGCGGCCGCGACCTGACCGCCACCGAAGCAGCCGCAGTCGATCTGCAGGCCCCGGGCCCACGCGGAGAGGACCCCGGCCGTGAACGCGACCAGCAGGACGGCGGAGGCGAGCGCTGCCGTCCGGACGAAGACGCCGGCGAGCAGCGCCAGGCCGATGGCGATCTCCAGCACGGGCAACCCGAAGGCCAGCGGCGGCACGAACATCTCCGGCACCAGCTGGTAGGCCCGTACGGCCCGGACGGCGGCGGCCGGATCGGGGAGCTTCCATGCGCCCGCGAGCAGCATGACGCTCCCGAGCACGAGCCGCCCGGCCGTCGCCGCCCACGGACCCAGGTGCCGGTGGACACCGGCCGGGGCGCCACGCGCCGGAAGGGTGCGGGTCACCGGTCCTCCCTCCGCCGGCTCGCTGGCCGACTCGTCGAGAATTTACTACGGTATCCACCGTGGAAATAGACGGCGACACCCCAGACCTGGGGCCGGCACCTGTCCGGTGGTCGCGCGGCACCCCGATGTCCGGCCCACGCGGCGCCGTGCTGGAGCGGCTGCAGCGCTCGTCCGGACCGATGACGATCGCCGGCCTCGCCGCGGAGACCGGCGTCCACCCCAACACCGCGCGGGAGCACCTCGACGCGCTCGTGGCCCGGGGGCTCGCGACGCGGGAGCGGGCGGCCGCGACGGGCCGCGGCCGCCCTGCCTGGCGATACTCCGCCGTGGACGACCGACCCGAACCGGATCCCCGGGTGCGCGACTACGCCGGCCTGGCCACCGCGCTCGCCGGCCACCTCGCCCGCACCTCGCCGAACCCCGCCGGGGAAGGCCTGGCCGCGGGGTGGGCGTGGGGCCGGTCGCTGACGGCCGACCGGCCGTCGCCGCCGGCTGCCTCGCCCCGGCACCAGGTCGTCGCCCTGCTCGAGGAGCTCGGCTTCGCGCCGGAGGCGGACCCCGCGGCGACCACGGTGGCGCTGCGCCGGTGCCCCCTGCTCGACGCCGCCCGCGAGCACCCGCAGGTCATCTGCCAGGTGCACCTGGGCATCGTGCGCGGGGCGCTCGAGCAGCACGGCGGTGATCCGGAGCCCACCGATCTGCTGCCGTTCGCGGAGCCCGGGGCGTGCCGCCTGCATCTCGACACCCGGTCGCTCGCGGTGGAGCGGACGCCCGGGGACCCGCCCACACCCTGACCCCACGGCCCGCACGGGGTCGGGCGTCAGGGGGTGACCAGGTGCGGCGGCAGCTCCGGCTCCCGGCTCAGCTCCGCCTTCGCCACCGAGCGCAGGTGCACCTCGTCGGGCCCGTCGAAGATCCGCATGGCCCGGTGCCACCCGTACATCGCCGCGAGCGGGGTCACGTCGGTCACGCCGGCCCCGCCGTGGACCTGGATGGCCCGGTCGATGACCCGCGTGGCGGCGCGGGGCACCGCGACCTTCGCCATCGCCACCAGGTGGCGGGCCGCCTTGTTCCCCTCGGTGTCGATCACGTGGCTGGCGTGGTGGCACAGCAACCGGGCCTGGTCGATCTCCAGCCGGGACTCGGCGATCTGCTGCTGCACCACGCCCTGGTCGGCCAGCCGCCCGCCGAAGACCACCCGTTCCTTCGACCGGCCGACCAGCAGGGCCAGCGCCCGCTCGGCGGCACCGAGGGCCCGCATGCAGTGGTGGATCCGGCCGGGCCCGAGCCGCGCCTGGGCCGCGGCGAAGCCCCCGCCCTCCTCCCCGATCACGTTGGTGACGGGGACGCGCACCTGGGCGAAGGTCACCTCCGCGTGGCCGTGCTGGTCGTGGTGGCCCATGACCGGGTAGTCGCGGACGACGGTGACGCCGGGGGTGTCGCGCGGGACGAGCACCATCGTCTGCTGCCGGTGCGCCGGGGCCGACGGGTCGGTCTTGCCCATCAGGACGAAGAAGGCGCAGCGGGGGTCCATGGCTCCGCTGCTCCACCACTTGCGGCCGTTGATCACGTACTCGTCGCCGTCGCGCTCGATGCGGGTGGCGATGTTGGTGGCGTCGCTGCTGGCGACGTCGGGCTCGGTCATCGCGAACGCCGAACGG
This sequence comes from Blastococcus sp. KM273128, assembly GCF_021698975.1. Classification (GTDB taxonomy): domain Bacteria; phylum Actinomycetota; class Actinomycetes; order Mycobacteriales; family Geodermatophilaceae; genus Blastococcus. Next base: position 21,220 of record NZ_SSXA01000029.1, read on the forward strand.
ATCTCTCCCGCGAGCAGCGGCTCGAGCCACTCCTCCTTCTGCCGGTCGGAGCCGAGCAGGTGCAGCAGTTCCATGTTGCCGGTGTCGGGCGCCGCGCAGTTGATCGCCTCGGGCGCCAGCTCCAGGCTCCAGCCCGACAGCTCCGCGATCGGCGCGTACTCCAGCTGGGTGAGGCCGGACTCGTCGGGCAGGAACAGGTTCCACAGCCCCCGGGCGCGGGCCTCGTCCTTGAGCGCCTCCACGACGGGCGGCGGCTCGTGGTCGTCCGGGCCCGCCGCCCGCCGGTGCGCCAGGTACCGGGGTTCGGCGGGCAGCACGTGGTCGCGCATGAACGCGCCCATCGCGTCGCGCAGCTCACGTGCACGGGGGGACGGCTCGGGCAGGACGTGCTCCCGCATGGGTGCTCCTCGTCGTTCGGGTCGGTGCGGAACGGCGCTCGGGCGCCGGGGTCTGCGGGTCCCCACCCGCTGGTCGTCAGCCCCCGGCCGGCGACAGCGGGCCCGGGGGCACCGGCCGACCGGCGTTCCCGCCGGCGGCGAGCTCCCACGCATCGACGGCGTCCCAGTCGGCGCCGTCCAGCGTGGCCAGGGCGGCCGGGAACAGCCCGAAGTCCTCCTTGAACATGTGCTCGTCGAGCTCGTGGAGAATCCGTCGCACCCCGTCGGACCAGAGCTCCGCCGACCCGGCGGCCTCCCCGAGGTCGTCGAGGTCGTCCACGGCGTCGAAGAGGTCGGCGTGCTCGCCCTCGAGGGCCGCCACGTGCTCGGAGAGCTCCGCGACCCGTGCCAGGAGGGGGAACAGCGCCTTCTCCTCCTTGGCCACGTGCGGGCCGAGGACCCGCAGCAGCGCGAGGAAGTGGTCGCGTGCCCGGCCGACGTCACCGTCGGCCAGCGCCCGCCGGACGACGTCCCCCAGCGCGCGCAACTCGTCGTGCTCGTCCATCAGGCGGCGGACCGTGGTCAGGTCCCGGCATCCGCAGTGATCGCACATCGTCGGTCTCCTCCAGGGGTGGGCGGGTCAGCGGGCGGTCGAGTCGCGCCCCACCGAGCGCATGCCCCGCCAGGTGTAGAGCGCGGCGACCGCGGCGGTGAGGGCGAGCAGCCAGAGACCGGGGCGGTAGTTGCCCTGCCAGCCGTAGATCAGCCCCATCACCAGCGGCGGCGCGAACCCGCCGAGGCCACCGGCGGCACCGACGATGCCCGTCACCGACCCCACCGTCCCGGCCGGCGCCGCGATGGCGACGAGGGCGAAGACGGCGCCCGACGATGCGCCGAGGGCGGCGGCCATGGCCAGGAAGGCGATCGTCCCGGCGGGGGCCAGCGGTGGCTCCAGGGCCGACACCGCCGCGAAGGCCGCGACGACGGAGAAGCACGCCGTGAGCACCGCCACGGGGTGGAAGCGGTCGGAGAGCCAGCCGCCGACGGGCCGCATGACCACAGCGAGCACCACGAACCCGGCCGTGCGGAGGGCGGCGTCACCGGGGTCCAGGGAGAACGCCGTCTTCAGGTACGTGGGCAGGTACACGCTGAAGGCGACGAACCCGCCGAAGCCGACGGCGTAGAGGAACGACATCTGCAGGGTCACCGGCAGCCGGAAGGTGTCCCAGGCCCGCCGGACCGCGCTCCCGGGCAGCGGCGTGCGCCCCGGCGCGTCGCGCAGCACGACGGCGGAGAGGACGGCGTAGCCGGCGAGGAGCACCGCGACCAGGGTGAACGGGAAAGCGAACCCGACGCCCTCCGTCAGCTGGACGGTCGTGAACGCGGAGACGGCGGTCCCGCCCATCCCGGCCCCGAAGACACCCAGGGCCATCCCCCGCTTGGCCGGGGGGAACCACGCGTTCACCAGCGGGATCCCGATGGCGAAGGTGGTGCCGCCCAGGCCGAGGACGAAGCCGCCGAGCAGCATCAGGGCGTAGGAGTCGTTCCCGACATAGCCGATGAACAGCACCGGCAGGATGGTCAGCGCGCTGACCAGGGGGAACATGACCCGCGCGCCGAACCGGTCGGTCAGCGCACCGACCGGGATGCGGCCCAGCGAGCCGACGACCACCGGGACGGCGACCAGCAGCGAGGTCTGCAGCGCGCCGAGGCCCAGCTCACCGGTGAAGAAGGCGCCGAGCGGGCTGACCAGCGCCCAGGCCCAGAAGTTGACGACGAAGCCGGCGGTCGCCACCGCGAGCATGATCCACGCCTGGCGCGGGACGGCGGTCGCCGGCGGGGACGAGGGCGGGGTGGCCGGGCGAGCAGCCGGGCGGCGTACGGAGGCCGAGGTCATGGCCGGTGGTCTTTCTCGATCGTGCTGTCGCGTCGCGCGACGCGGCAGCGGCGGGATCTTCCTGTACCTGTCTACGGCGGGCGGCCGCCCGGAACCCGGTGCCGGACGTCACCGGCCGCCCGCCGAAGGTCCCGGGACGAGGAAGGCGGCCGGGGACCAAAGGCACCTGTGACCGGTCAGCCCCGGAGGACCACGCCCAGGAGCAACGCGACCAGCGCCGCCACCCCCGACAGCGCACCGCTGAGTGCGAGGGCGCGCCGGTCGGTCGCCCGGGCGTGCGCCCACGCGGCGGCCCCGGAGACCAGTACCGCGACCAACTTCACGACCAGCGTCGTCCGGTACGCGCCGCCCGCCGGCCCCACCGCCGCGATGTTCCAGATCCCCGTGGCCACGAGCACGGCGAACGCCGGCCAGGCGAGCGCCGCGAACCGCTGCCCCGCGGCCGGGGCCGCCTCGGGCGCCACCCGGCGCAGCACCGGGACCAGGCCGGCGAGCACGGCTGCCCGCCCACCCAGATCGCGGCGGCGGTCAGGTGGAGGAACAGGCGCAGATCGCCGGTGTCGACGTCGAGCACCGGCTCACCCCGCCACGAGCAGCCCGCTCGCCCCGCGGGCGGCATCGGCCAGCCGGTGCGACACGAACGGGTACCGGCCCGGCTCGGCGAGCACGAACTCCACGAAGCCGCCCTGCGCGGGCGCCAGGTCCAGCACCTGGGCTCCGCCGGCGTTCCCGTCGCCGGGCCGGAGCCGGTAGGCCCCCTCGTGGTAGACGGTGTCGAACTGCGCGCCGACGACGTGGAAGGCGGTGCCGGCGTTGGGCCCGGCGGCCACCACCCAGGCGCGCAGACGCTCGCCGGCCCGCACCTCGACGGGGGCGTGCTCGTACTGGCCGGCGTAGCCGTTGAACGCCACGACGCCGTAGTCGGCCGCGGCCATGGCGGCCAGCCCGGGCAGGTCGTCGTCGCCGGCCAGGTAGACGTCCGACTGCACGAGGAGCAGCTCCCGGTCGACCGGGGACAGGTCGGGTGGGTCGATCACGACCGCGCCGTACATCCCCATGCCCACGTGCTGCAGGACCGGCACGGTGCCGCAGTGGTACAGCCAGGCGCCGGCGCGGTCGGCGCGGAAGCTGTACACCAGCTCCCCGCCCGGCTCGATGGAACGCATCGCCACATCGGGGGCGACCTGGCTGGCGTGGAAGTCGACCGAGTGCGGCAGGGAGCCGCCGTTGGTCAGCCGGACGTGGAAGACGTCACCGACCCGCCCGCGCAGCGCCGGCCCGGGCACGGCCCCCCCGAAGGTCCACATCCGCTGGCGCACCCCCGGCGCGACCTCGACGTCGGCCTCGACCACGGGCAGGTCCACCTCGTGCACCGTGCCTCCCGGGGCCGGCTGCAGGGTGGGGTCGTGCGGACGCCACTCCGGGCCCGGACCGGCGGCGGGTGCGCCACCGTGGCCGGCGGCGCCGTGGTGGGCCCCGGCGGCACCGCTGGCGGCCACGCCACCAGCGGCCGCCGGCCGGATGGTCAGCTCCATCCCGGCCTGCCGGTGGCCCGGCACGGTGCACCACGCCTGCAGCGGGCCCGCCACCGCACCGACGTCGAGGACCGCGGACTGCCCGGGCGCGAGCATCGCCGTCCCGCGCCCGTCGGCCAGACGGAGGTCGTGACGCATCGCGCCCACGTTGCGGACGTCGAGCACGAGGTGCTCCCCCGCCGGCACGTCGATGACCGCGGGGCGGATCCCGGTGTCGCCGAGCTCGACCACGACTGCACCCGGCGTCGGCCCGCCGGCGGTGCGGTCCGCGGCCGGTGAGCCGCCCGTGAGGACCCACCCGAGGACGGCGACCACGGTGAGCACCACCGCCGCCGGCAGCAGGTCCCGGCGCGGGCTCGTCGCCGGACCCGGCAGGGCCTCCGCCGCCGGGGGCCGGCGGGCCGCGAGCAGCCCCGAGAGCAGCAGCGGCACGAAGGCGGCCAGCCCGGTCACCGCCAGGGCCCAGCCGAGGGTGCGGGCGGCCTCGGGGAGCGGAAGGGCGAGCAGGGCCACCCCGGCGTTGGTGAGCAGCGCCCGGGCGGGGCCCAGGGCCTGCAGCCGGGCCGCGAGCCGGCGGTGCCCGGCCGGCCCGCCGCCGGCGGTGGCCGGGACGAGGAACGTCAGCGCGGCGACGAGCACCTGGGCGACGAACCCCAGGCCCAGCACCGGCACGAGGTCGGCCAGGACGGCCGTCGACGCCCCTGGCCCGGCCAGGGTGGCGACGACGTCGAGCACGAGCGCGACGAGCAGCCACCCCGTCGCGGCGGCCAGCCCGACGGCCGGCGCCGTGCGCGGCGGGGCCTTCCGGGCGACGCGGACCACCGGGACGAGCGACCAGGCGACCGCCGCGGTGTAGGCCGTCAACCCGGCCGCGGCGAAGGCGGGCCGCTCGAGGAGCAGGCCCGCGGTGAGCACGCCCAGGCCCGGGCCGGCCAGCAGCAGCACCCGGCGGGCCACGGCGGGGGCGTCCTCGGCCATGCGCGTGCCCAGCACCGCGGGCCAGAGCATGAACCCGGTGCCCAGGACGGTCAGGCCGACCCAACCGAGCAGGTTGAGGTGGACGTGCGCGAGGTGCAGCGCCGTGCGCGTCGGCCACGCACCGGCCCAGCCGGTGCCCATCAGCGCACCCAGGGCACCGCCGGCCACCAGGGCCACCCCGGCGGCGACGTAGTAGTGCACCACCCCGCGCAGCCGTCCCCCGCCGAGGGACCTCCGGCGCATGCCGAGCAGCGCGGCCACGTGCCCGGTGACGGCGGCGACCACGAGGGTGCCGCCGGCGCCGGTGAACACGGGCAGGGGCCAGCTGACGCCGAGCAGCACCAGGACGACGCCGCCGTTCAGCACGGCCAGCCGGGTGACGTGCGCCCGCTCCCCCGCGGGGCGGACGTGCAGCAGCGCGGCCGCGAAGTGCCGGGTGAAGACGAACACCGCGTTGGTGGCCGCGCCGAGCAGCAGCAGGTGCAGGGCGATCCACCCGTGCCCCGCGGCCACCTGGGCGACCGGGACGGTGAGGGCGGCGGCAAGCAGGTGACCGCCGATGACACCGCCGGTGATCCGGGAGCGGATGGCCCGGGGGCGGCTCGGGGGCGCGCCGACGTAGGGCAGCTCGGCGCGCTCCCCGGGCGGGCGGCCGCCCCTGTGCGGCAGCGTCGTCGTCATTCCGCGGGCACGGCACCCAACAGCGCCGGATCTGGGAGCGCCGGGACGGCGGCCGTGACGCGGCGCCCGCGGAGCAGGGTCAGCGCGACGATGACGTAGCACGGGCGCTCGCCGGTCACCCACGGGCGGATCCCGAGGGCGTCCAGGGCGCGGACCTCGGCGGGGTCGTCGACCACCCGGGACGGGCCGATGGCCGTGACGTTCCAGCCGGTGCGGCCGCGGGCGTCGAACTCGTCGACCTCGAAGGCGACGACGGCACCCCGGCTGGCCGCCACCGCCTTACTCCCCACGTGGGTGGGGATGACGATCCGGTCGCCGTGCACCCGGAAGTGCACGGGCTGGATGGTCGGCAGCGCCCCCTCGGTGAGCGCCAGCCGGCCGATCACGACCGTGCCCAGCAGCAGGCGGCACTCGTGCTCGTCGAGCACCTCCAGGGTCCGGTCCGGTCCGGGATCGAGCAAGGGAACTCCTCGGTGCGGTGGGCACGGCCGCGGGCGGGCCGGCCGGGGACGGTGCTTCCGCCCCGCTGCCACTCTCCCGGCGCAGGCGCCGCCCGCAGCGGGGTCCTTGGTCCCGAACCGGACGGCCGCTGGACCCGGAGGCCGGGGACCGCGGGGGCCGGCCGGGCCGGTGGAGCGCGCGCAAGAGCCAGCTCCTGGTCAGCGAGTACGAGGGGCAGGGCGGCGGCTACCGGCACGAGGGCGAGCGGACCGGGGCTCAGCGGCACCTCGAGGAGTGGACCGGGCAGGACTGGCACACCGCCGACGGGGATGCGGACGCCCGGACCGGCGACGGGACGACCCGGCGCTACCTGCCGGATGCGGCCTGGCAGCTGCTCACCCCGGCCGAGCGGCGGGCGACCGACCGGGAGAAGCAGCAGGGTCGGGAGCAGCACGTGGCGAACACCGACGCGGCCCGGGAGGCCCGCGCGGCCGCCGAGCTCATCGGGATGAAGGCGCCCGAGGCGCGCCGCCGGGTGGCCGAGCTGCACGGGGAGTCGCAGCTGGACCGGGCCGAGCGGGCCGAGCGCGAGCTCGGCACGGGGCGCAAGACGGTGCTCGAGCGGATCGAGCGGCAGCGCTCGGCCGACGGCTGACCGGATCGGGGTGGCGTGGTGTTCCTGCTGTTCGGATTCGGCACGAAGCGCAGACACCTGGGCCCCGGGGCGACCCGCACCTGCCCGAACTGCCACAACACCACCCGGTGGTCGCGGACCCGGCAGTACCGGCGGTTCTCGCTGTTCTTCGTGCCGGTGGCCCGCTGGAAGCGGCGCGAACTGGATGTGTGCGGCATCTGCGGCACCGCCGTCGAGGTGTGACCGAGGCTCAGCCGCCGACCGGCTGCGCCCCAGAGCGCGCCCCCTGGGGCGGGTCGACCCGTTCCAGGTGACGTGGAGCCGGGCCACGGCCCGGCTGCACGTCCGGCCGCACGGGTCGAGCCGCGCGGGGTGCGGTCGGCGGGGCGACGCCGGGGGCACCAGGCGAAACAACGCGGCCGGTCGCGGCGTTGTCCTGTCGTTCCGCAGACAGAGGGAGGCACATTGACCACCGAGACCGCGATCCTCGCCGGCGGTTGCTTCTGGGGCGCGCAGGAGCTGCTGCGCAAGCGCCCCGGGGTGATCTCGACCCGGGTCGGCTACTCCGGGGGCGACACCCCGAACGCCACCTACCGGAACCACGGGGACCACGCGGAGGCGGTCGAGATCGTCTTCGACCCCGACGTCATCTCGCTCCGCGACCTGCTCGAGTTCTTCTTCCAGATCCACGACCCGTCGACGAAGGACCGGCAGGGCAACGACATCGGTCGCAGCTACCGCTCGGCGATCTTCTACACCAGCGACGAGCAGCAGCGCGTGGCCCTGGACACGATCGCCGACGTCGATGCCTCGGGCATCTGGCCGGGGAAGGTCGTCACCGAGGTCGAGCCGGCGGGTGCGTTCTGGGAGGCCGAGGAGGAGCACCAGGACTACCTGCAGAAGATCCCCTACGGCTACACCTGCCACTACGTGCGGCCCGACTGGGTGCTCCCCCGCCGCGAGGCGCAGACCGCCTGAGCAGCCGCCGGCGCCGCGCAGGCGGCGCGCTGGAAGGGGCGGGTGGCACCGACGGTGTCGCCCGCCCCTTGCAGTCGCGGGCCTGGGTCAGCCCCGCAGGAAGGCCAGCAGATCGGCGTTGATCGTCCCGGCCTGCGTGGTCGGCATGCCGTGGGGGAAGCCGGCGTAGGTCCTCAACGTCCCGTTGGGCAGCAGCTCGGCCGACAGCGGCGCGGAGTCGGCGTAGGGCACGACCTGGTCGTCGTCGCCGTGCATCACGAGCACGGGCACGGTGATCTTCTTCAGGTCGTCGGTGAAGTCCGTCTGGGAGAACGCGACGACGCCGTCGTGGTGCGCCTTGGCGCCACCCATCATCCCCTGCCGCCACCAGTTCTGGATCACCGCCTCGATCGGTACCACGCCGGGCCGGTTGAACCCGTAGAACGCCGTGGCGGCCAGGTCGCGGTAGAACGCCGACCGGTTGGTGGCCACCTGCTCCTGGATGCCGTCGAAGACGCTCTTGGGCAGCCCGCCCGGGTTGGCGTGGGGCTGCACCATGATCGGCGGCACCGCGCTGATCAGGACCGCCTTCGCGACCCGGTCCTGGCCGTGCCGGGCGAGGTAGTGCGCGACCTCACCGTCGCCGGTGGAGTGCCCGACGTGGACGGCGTCGCGGAGGTCGACGTGCGCGGTCAACGCCGCCAGGTCGTCGGCGTAGTCGTCCATGTCGTGCCCGTCGCTCACCTGGGCGCCCGAGGAGCACCCGTACCACCTGCAGGTGCCTCCCTCCGGCGCTTGGACACCTACACCCGTTCCGTCGCCTCGTGGCAGCGCCGGAGCGGTGCCCATCTCGAGACGGTGGACGGCGACACCCGTGGCCAGGTCCTGGCGTCGGCGCCACGCGTGCTGTGCGGATCACCCGCTTCGGCGGGCCAGAGGTCCTCGACGTCGTCGACACCCCGAGCCCTGCGGCGAGTCGGTGTCGTCACGCGTGCGCGCAGCTTGTCCATGTCCTCGCGTGCGTCCACCCGGTGGGCAGCCGGCCAGGCGAACGGCGCTCAGCCGAGCGTTCTCGGGCGCACACGCCGGGCAGACCTCACGGGGCGGGCCCCGACCAGCTGCGGGGCCGGGCATGCTGACCTCGTGCACCACATCGGGATCGACCTCGCCTGGGGGATCAAGCAACCGACCGGCCTCGCCGTGCTCGACGACGCCGGCCGGCTGGTGCACGTCAGCGCGGTGCGCACCGACGAGCAGATCGAGACCGCGCTTGCCCCGTTCACCGCCGGCCCGTGCATCGTGGCGATCGACGCCCCGCTGGTGGTCACCAACGCCACCGGGAACCGGGCCGCCGAGCGGGCGCTCAACGCCGACTTCGCGAGGTTCCAGGCCGGGGCGCACCCGACGAACACCGGCAAACCCGAGTTCACCGATGGTGACACCCGCGGCGGGCGGATCGGCCGGCGCCTGAAGCTGGACCTCGACCCCCGCTCGGGCCGCGAGCGCCGGGCGATCGAGGTCTACCCCCACGCGGCGACGGTGGCGCTGTTCCGGCTGGGCCGCACGCTGAAGTACAAGAACAAGCCGGGCCGGACGCTTGAGCAGATGCGCGCAGAGCTGCTGCTGCTCATCGACCTGCTGGGCTCGGTGGTCGAGCTCGACCTCGGCGCAGCGTTCGCCGCGCTGCGCCAGCAGGTGCAGGCCGCCAACCGCAAGAGCGAGCTGCGGGCGGCGGAGGACCAGGTCGACGCCGTGGTGTGCGCCTACGTGGGATGGATCGCCGTCCGGCGCCCGGACGAGGTGACCACCTACGGCGACGCGGCCGGCGGCGCCATCGTGACCCCGACCCTGCCGCCGGACCTGCAGCCCGGCCCCCGGGTCACCGCGCCCCCGCCCGACCCGGTGCAGCAGGCCATCCAGGCGTACGCCGACGGCCGGCCCGAGACCCTGGTCGCCGGGGCGCAGGCGCTCGCGCTCGTCACCGGGGTGCTCGACGACGCCGGGATCAACTACCTGTCGGTGACCGGGCGGACCAAGACCATCGCCTCGTTCGCGGAGAAGGCGGCCCGCACGGTCGACGGCGTGCCTGCCTACCCGGACCCGGCGCGGGACATCACCGACCAGATCGGCGTGCGGGTGATCACCTACGTGCAGAGCGACGTGGAGGCGGTCGCCGACCTGCTGGCCGCGCAGGTGCGGGTGATCGACGACCGCGACATGGGTCGGCGGACCGCGCAGCAGGGCCGGTTCGGTTACTCCAGCCGGCACCTGCTCATCGGTGTGGACCCGGGCCGGGCGGCCGAGCTGCCGGAGCTGGCCGGGCGCGTGGTGCAGGTGCAGGTGCGCACGGTGCTGCAGCACGCCTGGGCCGAGTTCGAGCACGACATCCGCTACAAGGGCACGGTGCCGGACGAGCACGCCTCCGAGTTCGACCGCCGGTTCACCCTGGCCGCCGGGCTGCTGGAGCTGGCCGACCAGCAGTTCACCGCGATCCGCGAGCGCCTCCGGGCACCGGTTCGCGCCGACGAGGCCGACGACACCGACCCCGACGACCCTCGGATCGCACCCCGGGAGCTGGCTGCGTTCCTGGCCGGGCAGTACGCCGACGCCGGCTGGTCGCGGCCGGACCACTACACCTGGATCTCCGGCCTGCTCCTGGAGCTGGGCGTGACCAGCCTGGTGGAGCTGGGCGAGGTGCTGCGCGGCGCCGACGACAGCGGCATCCTCGCCCGGATGGACTACCGCTATCCCCCGGGTGCCGTGCGCCGGCTGGACGACACGCTGCTGGCCGCCTTCGGGCAGCGGTACGTGGACCTGCACGGCAACGCCGACCGGCGGACCGCGCTGACCACCCGGCTGCAGCGGCTCACCGGCAGCTGATCACCGCCGCCGCTGCCGAGCACGCCGACGGGACCGGCCTGGAAGACGTCGGGGCGTGAGCAGGCCATAGCCTCACCCCCATGCGTGCAGTCCAGATCACCGAGTTCGGTGGCCCCGAGGTCCTGACCGTCGTCGACACCCCTGAGCCGGAGGCCGGCCCGGGGCAGAAGGTCTACGACGTCTCCGCCGCCGGCATCAACTACGCCGACACCCACCAGATCGAGAACAGCTACCTCGCCGAGCAGAAGCTGCCGCTGATCCCCGGTGCGGAGTTCGTCGGCACGCCGGTCGGCGGCGGGCAGCGGGTGGTCGGGCTGCTCGACGGCGGCGGCTACGCCCAGAAGGTCGTGGCCCACGACTTCCTCACCTGGGCGGTGCCCGACGGCGTGACCGACGAGCAGGCCCTCGCCGTCGTCCTGCAGGGTTCGACCGCGTGGCACCTCCTGCGCACCAGCGCGCACCTGGCCGAGGGCGAGACCGTCGTCGTCATCGCCGGCGCCGGCGGGGTCGGCTCGCTGGCCGTGCAGCTCGCCCGGAGGTGGGGCGCCGGCCGGGTCATCGCCACCGCCTCCTCGCCGGAGAAGCGCACGCTCGCCGAGGAGCTCGGCGCGCACGCCACCGTCGACCCGGCGCTGGCCGACGACGACCCGAAGGCCTTCACCGGCGCGCTGCGCGAGGCCAACGGCGGCAAGCCGGTCGACATCGTGCTGGAGATGACCGGCGGCAACGTCTTCTCCGGCTCGCTGTCGGCGCTCGCCCCGTTCGGCCGGCTGGTCACCTACGGCATGGCCGCACGCCAGCAGACCCACTCCGTCCCGCCCGGCATGCTCATGCAGAAGAGCCGCGCGGTCATCGGCTTCTGGCTGGCGCACTGCATGGCCCGCCCGCAGATGATGGACGCCGCCATGACCGACCTGCTCGCGATGGTCGACGCCGGTGAGCTGAAGCCCGTGGTCGGCGGCCGCTACCCGCTGTCGGCCGTCGCCGACGCCCACCAGGACCTGCTCGCCCGCCGCACCACCGGCAAGCTCGTCCTCGACCCCAGCCGCTGAGCGGCGCGGTCACCCTCCCGGCCTCCACCGGGAGGGTGACCGCCTGTCACCCGCACGACTGGCGCCGTCCGTCCGTACGGGTGAACTCCTCCCCGACGCACGTTTTCGCTCCCTACCGTCCGTAGTGGTCGCAGCCGGGGGGACGAGCGTCCGATCTCCACCCTCCGTGCGTCCATCCGAGGAGGACACGGGGGGATCCATGGCACGACGCACGCTGCGCTCCGGCGCCGCCGCGGCCGGGTTGGCCGTCGCACTGATGACCGGGACGGCGGGCTGCACCTTCCCCGACGTCACGATGAGCCCGGGGCTCGCCCAGGAGCAGGACGTCGCGGAGGACACGGCCGAGCCTGCTGGCGCGACCGAAGTGGCTGCCACCGCCGCCACGGAGCCCGAGCGCCCCGCCGGCGACCTGGACACCGGTTCGCTCACCCACACCATCGCCGCCGGCGACCAGACCGTGGTCGTCGACTACTGGACCGAGCAGGACGCCAAGACCTGGACGACGTCCGCCCCCAAGACCCTCCAGCTTGCCGCGCACGTCGAGGGCGCCCGGTCCGATGTGCAGATCCTGGTCACCCGGTTCGTCGCGACGGCCGACGACGGGAGGCAGCGCACGGTCGCCGCCGAGGACCGCGGCGAGTTCGCGCTCATGCCGCCGTTCACCTACGCGACGGCGCTCACGCTGCCCGACGTCTCCCCGACGGCGACGGCGGTGACCCTCTACGTCCAGTTCGACCTGCTGGTCGAGACGATGCCCGACTCCGGGCGCTACTACCGCCAGACGGTGCTCGACCAGCTCGAGCTCCCGCTGATCCAGGAGGAGTCCCCGTGACCGAGGTCGTCCTGCACGGCATGCGTCGCGCCACCGATCGCGTCCACCTGCTGGCCCGCAGCGGCCAGGAGGTCACCGACGTCAGCTCGCTCGTCCCCGACGAGTTCGGCGGCGGCCAGGCGCACCACGAGCGCCGGCACGCCACGATCAGCTGCATCATCCCGGCGTACAACGAGGAGTCGACCATCGCCGACGTCCTCACCTCGCTGCTCTCGCAGACCCGGCCGCCGGACGCCGTCCACGTCATCATCAACAACACCGACGACGACACCCCCGAGATCGCCCGCCAGTTCGCGGGTGAGCACATGCGCGTGGTGAAGGGCGAGGCGTTCCACACCGTCGTCCACGTGCACGACATCGGCGAGAACCCCGACAAGAAGGTCGGCGCGCTCAACTACGGCTACTACGTCAGCCGCGGCTACGACTACATCCTCGGGGTCGACGGCGACACCACGCTGGACCGCCGCTGCGTCGAGTGGCTGGAGAAGGAGATGGTCACCGACCCGCGCATCGGCGGGCTGTCGGCCATCTACACCTTCGACAAGTCGAAGGTGAAGGGCGCGATGGCGCGTTTCCTGGTGGCCGGGCAGCGCGCCCAGTTCGCCGGCTTCAACATGGACAACCTCGTCCGCGGCCGGAACATGGCCGTCCTGGGCGGGCAGTGCAGCCTCTTCAGCGTCCGCGCGCTGGAGATGGTGATGTACCGCAACCACCAGGCCGCCCCCTGGGTGCGCGACTCCGAGGTGGAGGACTCCAAGCTCTCCCTGCAGATCAAGGACGCCGGCTTCAGCACGAAGATCAGCGCCCGTGCCCGCGCGTTCGTGGGCCCGATGACCACCCTGCGCGCCCTGCACGGGCAGCAGGTCAAGTGGAACTTCGGCGGCATCGACCTGCTGTGGCCGGGTCAGCGCGGTGACACCAAGGGCCAGCCGATGCACCCCAACCTGCGGCTGCGCTGGTACGAGAACGTCTCGATGCTGTTCAACATCGGCACCCGCATGTCGTTCTTGCTCCTGCTGGCCGCTGCCCTGTCGATCGACGCCTTCGTCTTCAACCCGGTCTGGCTGATCCCGCCGATCGTGGCGACCCTGCTCAACCTGCGGATCGCCGCGTCCATGCACGACAAGAGCGCGACGGACATCTTCTACGCGCTGCTGTTCGCACCGGCCGAGCTCTACATGTGGATCCGCATGGGCCACTTCGTGAGCGCCTGGGTGCAGTTCTTCGCCCGGGTGGAGAAGGACAACTGGGCCGCCCAGGCCGCGGCGGAGCGCGGGCGCGGATCGGCCTACGTGATGCCGGCCCTGTGCGCGGCGGCCACCTTCGCCGTGCTGATCTTCGCGTGGAGCCAGCAGAGCGTCGGTGTGCAGTCGGCGATCCTGTCCGTCGGCTGGCCGGTGCTGTACCTGGTCACGGTCCTGCAGACGCTGTTCATGCTCAAGAAGCTGGTCCGCCGCCAGCGCGGGTTCACCGTCTGAGACCAGCCGCTGAGCCCGCCGGGCCGGCGTCACGCGCCGGCCCGACCGCGCCGTGCCGCAGCTTCCCCCGCCGTGTGCGGCGCGGGAGGCTGCTGCACGACGAGGGTCACACGAGGCGGTTGGTCCAGAACAGGCTCAGCACCGCGCCGACCAGCACCACCAGGACGCCGGCCCGCACGAACCAGGGGCTGATGTCCTGCGGCTCGGTGGTGTAGCCGATCTGGCTGCCCAGGTCGGAGTACACCTCCTCCAGCTCCGCGGCGCTGGCGGCCTCGCTGTAGCTGCCGCCGGTCTGGTCGGCGATCGCCTCCAGCGCCGCGCGGTCCACCGGCACCGGCACCCGCTCGCCGTCGATGTCGAGGGTGCCGTAGTCGGTGCCGAACGCGATCGTGGAGACCGGCACCCCGGCAGCACGCGCGGCCTCGATGGCCTGCGTGTCGTCGCGGCCGACGGTGTTGGTGCCGTCGGAGAGCAGCACGATCCGCGCCGGCGGCAGCTCCTCCCCCGTGCTCTCCAGCGACGCCTGGAAGTTCTCGATCGCCGAGAGCGACGTGAACACCGCCTCGCCGATCGCCGTCGCCTCCGCCAGCTCGAGGTTCTCGATGGCGATGGCGACCTGCCCGCGGTCGGTGGTCGGCGGCACCACCGTCGTGGCGGTGCCCGCGAACGTCACCAGGCCGAGGTTGATCCGCTCGGGCAGCACGTCGACGAACTCCGTCGCCGCCCGCTGCATCGCCTGGAAGCGGGTCGGCTCGACGTCCTGGGCCTCCATGGACAGCGAGACGTCGACGGCCATGACCACGGTGGCCCGCTCCCGCGGCACCCGCACCTCGGTGCTCGGCACGGCCAGCGACACCACGAGCGTGGCCAGGCCGAGCGCCACCAGCCCGAAGGCCAGGTGCCGCTTCCACCCGGGCCGCTTGGGCACCAGCGAGCCCAGCAGCGCCACGTTGGTGAACCGGGCGGCGTACGCGGTGCGCCGCAGCTGCAGCACCACGTACACGGCCACCAGCAGGGCGACCACCAGCAGGGCCAGCAGCCACCACGGGGACTGGAACGTCATCGGGAAGCCCCTCCGCTGCCGGCCCGCCGGCGCTCGGCGACGAAGCGGACGACGTCCATGAGCCAGTCACGGTCGGTCCGCAGTTGCAGGTGCCCGGCCCCGGCCCGGCGCAGCGCCGCGGCCACCCGCGCCCGCTGCGCGGCAGCCCCCTCGGCGTACCGGGCGCGGAACTCGGCGTCGCCGGTGGGCACCTCGAGCGTCTGCCCGGTCTCGGGGTCGACGACGGTGAGCAGGCCGACGTCGGGCAGCTCCAGCTCCCGCGGGTCGACGACTTCCACCGCGAGCAGGTCGTGCCGGGCGCCCAGGGCACGCAGCGGGCGCTCCCAGTCGTCGTCACCGAGGAAGTCGGAGATCACCACGACCAGCCCCCGGCGCCGCGGTGGCCGGCGCAGCGACTCCAGCGCCGCGGCCAGGTCCCCCCGGCGGCCGGAGCCGGCGCGCGGCGTCGCCACCACCGAGCGGAGCAGCCGCTCGGCGGACAGCCGGCCGGGCAGCGCCGGGTAGCGGTCGACCCGCTCCCCCGTGGTGACGACGGCGCCGAGCCGGTTGCCGCCGTGCACGGTGAGGTGCCCGACCGCGGCCAGCCCCGCGATGGCGAGGTCGCGCTTCTGGCAGTTCGCGGTGCCGAAGTCCAGGCTCGCCGAGAGGTCGACCACCGCCCAGGTCTCCAGCTCGCGGTCGGCGATGGTCTCCCGGACGTGCGCCACCTGGGTGCGGGCGGTCACCGGCCAGTCCATGCGCCGGACGTCGTCGCCCGGGTGGTAGGTGCGCGAGTCACCGGCCTCGCTGCCCGACCCCGGGACCAGGCCGAGGTGGTCGCCCTGCAGCAGGCCGTCCAGCCGGCGCCGCACGGTGAGCTCCAGGCGGCGCAGCAGCACGTCGGCCGGCCCGTCGGTGAAGCGGGGCGGGGAGCCGTCCGCACCGCCCGGGCCGGTGCCCGAGCCGGGCGTCGCCGGGTGCAGCAGCAGCCCCTTGTGCTCGGGCGCGGCCGGTGGCGGCTCCGCCCGCCGACGGCGGCGGCCGATCACGTCCGCTGCGGCCCGGGTGCGGTGCCGTTCGGGCCGCCGTGCCGGCCGTTCCCCCCGTGGTCGGGCCGGCCAGGGCCCTGCGGGCCGGCGCCGTAGTGCGGGCCGCCGGGCCCCTGCGGGCCGTTCTGCCCCCACGGTCCGCCCTGCGGTACGCCCTGCGGCGGCCCGAAGAACGGCGCGCCCTGGCCGTGCGGCACCGACGGGCCGCCGGGGACACCGGGGCCGCCGCCGGACGCGCCCTGCCGGGGCGCCACCTGCGGCAGCGGAACGGTCTGCACGATGCGCTTGACGATGTGGTCGGCCGGCACGCCGTCGGCCAGCGCGTCGTAGGAGAGCACCAGCCGGTGGCGCAGCACGTCCGCGGTGATGTCGAGGACGTCCTGCGGCAGCACGTAGTCCCGCCCCCGCACCAGCGCGAGGGCGCGGCTGGCGGCGATCAGGCCGAGCGAGGCGCGGGGGCTCGCGCCGTAGGACACCCAGGTCGCGACGTCCTCCATGCCGTGCTCGCGCGGCGACCGGGTGGCCACGACGAGCCGGACGACGTAGTCGACCAGCGCGTGGTGCACGAACACCTGGGAGGCCGTGCCCTGCAGCCGTCGCAGCTCGTCGGGGCCGAGCACCGTCTCCGCCCGGGGCGGCTGCGAGCCCATCCGGTAGATGATCTCGCGCTCCTCCTCGGCGCTGGGGTAGTCGACCAGCACCTTCATGAGGAAGCGGTCGCGCTGGGCCTCGGGCAGCGGGTAGACGCCCTCGTTCTCGATGGGGTTCTGCGTGGCCAGCACGAGGAACGGGTCGGGCAGCGGGTGGGTCACCCCGCCGATGGAGACCTGCCGCTCGGCCATGACCTCCAGCAGCGCCGACTGCACCTTGGCCGGCGCGCGGTTGATCTCGTCGGTGAGGAGGAAGTTGGCGAAGACCGGGCCCAGCTCCGTGTCGAAGGCGTCCTGGCCGGCCTTGTAGATGCGGGTACCGATGATGTCGGCCGGCACCAGGTCGGGGGTGAACTGCAGCCGGGAAAAGCTGCCGCCGACGACGGTCGCCAGCGTCTCCACCGCGAGGGTCTTGGCGACGCCGGGCACACCTTCGAGCAGGACGTGGCCCCGGGCGAGCAGCGCCACGAGCATCCGCTCGACCAACCGGTCCTGGCCGACGATGACGCGCTTGATCTCGAAGAGCACCCGTTCCAGGCGGGCGGCGTCGACCGAGGGGGGCACGGGCGCCTGCGGGTGGGCGGGCGCGCTCTCGGTCGGTGTGCTGGCAGCGCTGGACACGTGGCTCCCTGGTCGTGCCGGGCCGCGACCACCCGGCTCGGGCAGGCCGTCGACGGGGCCGGTCGGACCGGCCCCGGCCCAGTGTCCTACACCGGAGGCGTGCCCCGCCGCGCCGTCGACGGCGACCCGCGGGCGCCCGCCGGGAACGTCCGGCGAGCGCGCGCGGATCCCCTGCCCACGGCAGGCCGGGACTGCTAGCGTGTGCGGTGCGTCGGGCAGCTCCCCCCGTGGCTGCCCGACGCCTCACGTCCCGGCTCAGCGAGCGCTGGGCCGCACCGCCCCGAAGTACGTGCTGCTCGATGTCCGCGCCCGCGCGACGGTCACGTGCTGGCCGCGGTCGGGCGCCTCGATCATCTGGCCGCCGCCGATGTAGATCGCCACGTGCGTGATGGACATGTAGTCGTTCCGGTTCCCGCCCCAGAAGAGCAGGTCGCCCGGCTGCAGGTCGGCGGTCGCCACCTGCTTGTTCCGGTTGAGCCACCACTGGTCCCGGCTGGTCCCGCCGATGGCGATCCCGGCCTGCGCGTAGGCGTACTGGGTGAGCCCGGAGCAGTCGAAACCGAACAGCTGGCTGTCCGGCGGGATGCCGTTGCTCGGGCCGTTGCTCCCGCCGCCGCCCCACGAGTACGGCACGCCGAGCTGCGACCGCGCCGCCGCGATAGCCGTCTCGGCCGCCGAGGCCGAGGGCGCACCGGCCGTGCCGCCGGTGGGGCGCACCGGGGCCGGGGCGCTCGGGGTGGGAACCGGCCGGGCCGGGGTGCGTGGCGGAGCCGGCGCGGCGGCCTGGCGTTCGGCAGCCTGGCGTGCCGCGGCCTGCTCGGCGGCCTGCTCGGCGGCCGACCGGGCGCCCTGGAGGCCGGCCAGGACCTGCTGGGCCTGCTGGAGCTCGGCCTGCAGGCCGCCCTCCTCGGCGTCCAGCGCGTCGGCCTGCCGGCGCGCCTCGACCTCCTGGGACTGGGCGTCGGCCAGCAGCCCGGCCGCCTCCTGCTGGACGGCGGCGGCCTGCTCGGTGGCCTGCCGGGCGACCTGCTCGGCCGCCGCGGCCTGCTCCTCCAGGACGGTGAGCCCGGCCACGACCTCGACGCGGTTGACCCCCGCGGCGTCCAGCAGCGCCGAGCGCTCGATCAGCTCGGCCGGCCCGGCGGCGCTGAGCAGCGCGGTGATGCCCGGGGAGGTCGAGCCCTGCATGTAGCTGGCGCGCGCGAAGGCGGCGACGTCGTCGCGTCCCCGCTGCAGGTCGGCGGCCGCCTGCACCGCGGCGGCGGCCGCGGCCTCGGCGGCGGCCCGGGCGGCCTCGTGGGCCGCCTGCTTGTCCTCGTAGTCCTGCAGCGCGACGAGTGCCGCCTGGTGCAGGGCCTCGATGCGCGTCCGGGCCTGCGCCAGCTCCGCGCCGATCTGCCCGACGCGCGCGGCGGCGTCGGCCCGGGCCTGCTCCGCGGCGCCGATCTCGGCGTCGCTGGGGTTGCGCGGCGCGGCACCGGCTGCCGACGGCGTCAGCCCGACCGCGGTCGCGGCGAGGAGCACCGCGACGACCGCCCGCAGCGCCGCCCGCCCGCGCCCCGCCGTGGTCCCGGTCCTGCGCCGCTCCGCGCCCGTCCGCGCTCCGCTGCCCACCGCTGCCTCTTCCCGACGTCCGACGGGCACCCGGACGGGGAACCCGTCGGGGGCATCGGACGGGGACGCGGGACCGTTGAGGGGGCCTCACCCCTCCGGGTGGGGTCCGGGTG
>NZ_SSXA01000030.1 GCF_021698975.1 Blastococcus sp. KM273128
CTCCAGAACGCCCGCCGCAGATGCTGCAGCTCCGCCGTCTGCGCCATGCCCCGACCCCCAGCTCAGTCAGGGCGTTGCGACCACCCCCTGAGCCCGGGGGACCTGATCCCGGCCGGGGTCAGGCGGTGGCGCCGGTCGACCGCCCGGGGGAGAGCTCCACGTGCGGGCGCGACTGCCACAGCGCCCACTCCGCGCTGATGTCACCGGCGGTGCGCAGCAGCTGGGGCAGGTGCTCGCCGACCAGCCGCTCCGTGGAGGTCTCCGCGGCGTGCACGGTGACGTTCATGGCCGCGCGGACGGCGCCCCCGCCGTCCCGCACCGGTACCGCCACCGAGCGAACGCCCGGCGCCAGCTCCTCGTCGGCCAGCGCCCACCCGCGGGCCCGCACCTCGGTGAGCTCGGACCGCAGCTGCTCGGGGGTGCGGCCGATCACCGGCGGCAGCCCGGCGCGGCTGGGCTGCGCCAGGACCCCGGCCAGCTCGTCCGGCGGGAGCGCGGCGAGCAGCACCTTTCCCTGCGAGGTCTGGGCTGCCGGGAAGCGGGTGCCGATGTCGACCCGCAGCGCGATCAGCTTCGGCACCGCCACCCGGGCCACGTAGACGATGTCGGGGCCGTCGAGCTGGGCCATCGAGGACGACTCGCCGGTGCGGGCGACGAGCGCCTCCAGGTGGGGGCGGGCGATGTCCCAGAGCCCGAGCGCGCCGACGTAGGCCATGCCCAGCGTGAGCACCTTCGGGGTGAGGGCGAACGCGCCGGCCGACGACCGGACGAAGCCCAGCTCTTCGAGGGTGAGCAGCAGCCGACGGGCGGTGGGCCGCGCCAGCCCCGCGGCGGCGGCCACCTCCGACAGCGTCATCACCGGGTGGTCGCGGTCGAAGCAGGCGAGGACGTCGAGGCCCCGTGCCAGCGCCTCGACGAAGTCGGGCCCGCTGCCGCGCCCTGCCATGTCCGTCCTCCTCTCGTCGGTGCCGCGGTGCTGCGGTGGCGCGGCGGTCCCGCACACCCCGTGGCCGGAAGTGTGCGGGACCGCCGGGCCGGCCTACTGGTGCCGGGTCGCCTGGTCGCCCGCCCGCTCGGTGGCCAGGTGCTCCTCGAACACCTGCTCCCGGGCGGCGTGCGTGCCGTGCGACTTGTAGTCGGTGTACTGGTACGGGTTGTCCAGCACCTGCGTGTCGGGCAGGTCGGGGTACATGCCGCCGGCCCACGCCTCTTCCCCCATCGCGCCGCGCAGGTGCTCCACGGTCGCGTCGACCTCGCGGCGGACGGCGGCCAGGTCGACGTCGACCAGGCGGTGCGCGTGCTTCACGACCCGGCCGTCGACCAGCACGGTGTGCACGTCGCCGCGCTGGGCCTGGAAGGCGACGTGACCGAACGGGTTCAGCAGCGGGAAGGAGACCGGCGAGGCGTCGTTCTTGATCAGGACGACGTCGGCCTTCTTCCCGGGCTGCAGGGTGCCCAGGTCGTCGCGGCCGAGCGCCAGCGCCCCGCCGCGGGTGGCCCACTGCACGACGTCCTGGGCGCGCAGCTGCAGGTGGGTGACCGTCTCGCCCTTGAGGTGGGCCTCGAAGTGCTCGCGGGAGCGGTCGGCGCCCAGCGTGGTGCGCATCGCGGAGAACAGGTCGCCGCTCCACCACACGCTGGTGTCCATCGACAGCGAGACCGGGATGCCGTGCGAGCGCACCTGCCAGGTGGGCGGGTAGCCCTGCCCGGCGCTCTGCTCGGACTCCGTGGACACCGAGATCGACCCGCCGGTGGCGGCGATGCGGTGGTAGGAGTCAGGGGTGAGGGTGGCGGCGTGCACGTAGACGGTCTCGGGCGTCATGAAGCCGTGCTCGTGCATGAGGCGGATGCCGTCGTCGTTCGTGGCGCCCCAGACGCCGGCGTGCGTGGTGACCGGCAGCCCGAGGTCGCGGGCGACCTCGAAGGCCGCCTTCTCCGGGAAGGAGGGGTCGCCGGTGACGTCGAAGGCCAGCTGCAGGCCGAGCTTGTCGTCGGCGGCGTCGCGGTGCCGCTCGAGGAAGGCGCGGACGCCCGCGTCGGCGGTCCACTCCCACGGTGCGGCCTGGATGTTGCCGTAGGCCAGGACGAACCGGCCCGGCACCGAGCGCAGTGCCTCGACGGCGGCCTCGGCGTGGTCGACCGACTGGAGCCCGTGCGACCAGTCGACGGTGGTGGTGACGCCGGCCTCCAGCGCCTCCAGGGCCGAGAGCCGGTTGCCCGCCGCGACGTCCTCGGGGCGGAACTTCTTGCCGTGCTCGAGGTAGTACCAGACGAAGTACTGGGTCAGCGTCCAGTCGGCGCCGTAGCCGCGCATCGCCGTCTGCCACATGTGCCGGTGGGTGTCGATCATCCCGGGCATCACGATGCCGCCCCGGGCGTCGATCTCCTGCGTGCCCTCGGGCACCTGCAGCGCCGGCCCCACCGCGGCGATGCGGTCGTCCACGACCAGCACGTCCGCGTCGGGCAGGACGGTGCAGGTCTCGTCCATGGTCAGCACGGTCCCGCCGCGCAGGACCACGGGCCGGCCGGCCGCCGGAGCGGGCTCGGGGTGGGTCATCGTCTCCTCCTGGACGTCGTCGTCACATCGCCGGACCGATGTCCGCTCAGCGGACACCTGCTGCGATCTGGGTCACGATGACGGGTGCCGCGCCGGCTGTCAACGGGAGTCGTCGCGCCCGGTGCACCCGTGCGGCCAGCGGTTGACAGCCCCGGACGGGCGTCGGAGACTGCGGACGCCGATTGCGGACGACTGTCCGTCACCGTCGACGACGAGGAGTGTGCATCCCGGATGAGCGCTGACGCCGAGGACTCCGGGGGAGCGGCGACCGGGCCGCTCTCGGGCCTGCTGGTGGCGGACTTCTCCCGCATCCTCGCCGGCCCCTACTCGACGATGCTGCTCGCCGACCTCGGCGCCGAGGTGGTCAAGGTGGAGGGCCCGCACGGCGACGACACCCGCACCTGGCAGCCGCCGGTGCGCGACGGCGTCTCGACGTACTACATGGGCGCCAACCGCAACAAGCGCTCGGTCGCCCTGGACCTGAAGGACCCCGACGACCGCGCGGCCGCCCAGGAGCTGGCCCGGCGCGCCGACGTCCTCGTGGAGAACTTCAAGCCCGGCGGGCTGGCCCGCTTCGGGCTGGACTACGACGCCGTCGCGGGCACCAACCCCGGCATCGTCTACGCCTCCATCAGCGGTTTCGGCAGCGCACCCGAGGGGGCGTCGCTGCCGGGCTACGACCTCATCGTGCAGGCGATCTCCGGGTTCATGAGCCTCACCGGCGACCCCGACGGCTCGCCCTACCGCGGCGGTGTCGCGCTGTTCGACGTCATGGCCGGCCTGCACGCCACCATCGGCGTGCTCTCGGCGCTGAACCACCGGCACGCCACCGGGCGGGGGCAGCACATCGAGGTCAACCTGCTCTCCTCGGCGCTCTCGGGCCTGGTCAACCAGACCAGCGCCTACGTCGCCGGTGGCGTGGTGCCCTTCCGCATGGGCAACAGCCACCCCAGCCTCTTCCCCTACGAGCCGTTGCCCTGCGCCGACGGCGACCTGATCGTCACGGCCGGGAACAACGGCCAGTTCCGCAAGCTCGTGGAGGTGCTCGGCGTGCCCGAGCTCGCCGACGACCCGCGGTTCAGCCGGAACGAGGACCGGACCGCCAACCGGGACGAGCTGCGCCCGCTGCTGGTCGAGCGGCTGCGCACCCGCAGCAAGCAGGAGTGGTTCCGCGACATCATCGGCGCCGGGGTGCCCTGCGGGCCGATCAACACCATCGACCAGGGCGTCGCCTTCGCCCAGGAGGTCGGCCTGGACCCGGTCGTCGAGGTGGGGGAGGGCGCGGCCGCGGTGCCCACCGTGCGCAACCCGATCACCTTCTCCGAGACGCCGCCGGCCTACCGGCTCCCACCGCCGGGCCTCGACGAGCACGGCGCGGAGATCCGCCGCTGGCTCGGCGCCCCCGAGGAGGGGTCCCGGTGAGCAGCGAGCACCCGCGGTACCCGACGGCGCTCGGCGCCTCCAGCCTGGAGTCGATCACCCTCCTGGGCACCGACCTCGCCCGCGACGTCATGGGCACCGTGGGCTTCGGGGAGCTCGCCTTCTGGCTGGCCACCCAGCGGCGCCCGACGGCGGGGGAGACCCGGGTGTTCGAGGCGGTCCTGGCCGCGCTCGCCGACCACGGGTTCACCCCGACCGCGATCGTCACCCGGCTCACCTACCTCTCGGCGCCCGACTCGATCCAGGGGGCGCTGGCCGCCGGGCTGCTCGGCGGCGGCTCCCGCTTCCTCGGCGTCACCGAGGACTGCGGCCGGTTCCTGCACGACGTGCTCGCCCGGCACGACGGCCCGCTCCCCACCGACGACGCCGGCTGGGACGCGCTCGCCCTGGAGACGGTGACGGCGCAGCGGGCGGCCGGCCGGTTCGTCCCGGGGCTCGGCCACCACGTGCACAAGCAGGGCGACCCGCGCACCCCGCGGCTGTTCGAGATCGCCGCCGAGGAGGGCCTGACCGGCCCGCACCTGCAGCTGTTCGCCGCCATCGGCCGCACCCACGAGCAGGTGCTCGGCAAGCGGCTGCCGCTCAACGGCGCCGGCGTCTGCGGCGCGGCCCTGGCCGACCTCGGGCTGCCGATGGAGCTGCTGCGCGGGTTCGCCCTGCTCGCCCGCACCGCCGGGCTGATCGGCCAGCTCGCCGAGGAGCTCCGGCACCCGGTGGCCAACGACGTCTTCCTGTCGGTCGACCTCAACAACCAGCCGGTCCCGCCCGACCCGTTCCCCCCCGCGCCGCTGCCCGGCGCCGGGGCGCAGGGCTGAGGGGCCGGCCGTGCGCGCCGCCGTCCTGCACACCCCGGGGGAGACCCCCGAGCTGCGCGAGCACCCCGAGCCCGGGCCCGGGAGCGACCGCACCGTCGTCCGCGTGACCGCGGCACCGCTGGTGCCGCTCGACCTGCTCTGCGCGTCGGGCACCTCCTACTTCGGCCGCCCCGCGGTGCCCTACGTGCCCGGCGTCCAGGGGGTGGGCGTGGTGGAGAGCGGGCCCGGCCACGCCCCGGGCACGCGGGTCTGGTTCAGCACCACCGCCGGCATGGCCCCCGGCGACGGCAGCCTCGCGGAGCGGTGCGCGGTGCCGCCGGGGGACGTCGTCCCCGTGGGCGACGAGGTCGACGACGCCGCGCTGGCCGCACTCGGGCTCTCCGCCGTCGCCGCCTGGATGTCGCTGACCTGGCGCGGCGGCCTGCAGCGCGGGGAGCACGTGCTCGTGCTCGGCGCGGGCGGCGCGGTCGGGCAGTCGGCGGTCGGGGCGGCGCGGCTGCTCGGTGCCGGCCGGATCGTGGCGGCGGCCCGCTCGGCCGCGGCGCGGGAGCGCGCCCTGACCGCCGGCGCCGACGCGGTGGTGGCCCTCGACGCCGGGGCCGACGTGCTCGCGGAGCGGTTCGCCGAGGCGGCCGGCGGGCGGCTGGACCTCGTCGTCGACCCCGTCTTCGGCGGAGCCGCGACGGCCGCGGCCCGGGCGCTCTCCGCGGGTGGCCGGCTGGTCAACCTGGGCGGCGCCTCCGGGGACACCGCGGAGTTCTCCTCCGCGGTGCTGCGCGGCAAGGCGGCGTCGGTGCTCGGCTACACGAACAACGCGCTGAGCGCGGCGCAGCGGGCCGAGGCCGTCGGCGCGATCGCGCGCGAGGCGGCGGCCGGCCGGCTGGCCGTCGCCCACGAGCGGGTGCCGCTGGAGGACGTCGCCGGCGCGTGGCGGCGGCAGGCCACCGGCGACCCCGGCGTCCGGCTGGTCCTGACGCCCTGAACGAGCAGACCCCGCGCGGGAACCGCGAGGGGAGGAGGTGCGCGGTCGGCAGCCGACCGCGCCGGACGGCAGGAGGACCGTCGTGGACCTGGTGACCGAGGAGAACATCACCGAGCTCGCGGTGGAGCGCTGGGCCACCGCCCGCGACCCGCGGCTGGCGGAGGTCATGACCGCGCTCGTGCGGCACCTGCACGACTTCGCCCGCGAGGTGCGGCTGACCGAGGACGAGTGGATGGCCGCGGTCCAGTGGCTGACCGCCACGGGGAAGATCAGCACCGAGAAGCGCGAGGAGTTCATCCTCGCCTCCGACGTGGTGGGCCTGTCGATGCTCGTCGTCCAGATGAACCACCGGCTCGACCCGAAGGCAACCCCGGCCACGGTGCTGGGGCCCTTCCACATCGAGGGCTCCCCGGAGCTCGGGTTCGGCGAGGACATGTCCGACGGGCTGCCCGGCACCCCGCTCTACCTGCACGGCCGGGTGACCGACCTCGACGGCGCCCCGGTGGCCGGCGCCGTGCTCGACGTGTGGCAGTCGGACTCCGAGGGCCTCTACGAGTCGCAGCTCGCCGAGGTGGACGAGGCCCGCCTGCGGGCGAAGTACACGACCGACCAGGACGGCCGGTACTGCCTGCGCACCATCGCCCCGCTGGGCTACTCCATCCCGATGGACGGCCCGGTCGGCGACCTGGTGGCGCGCACCGAGATCAGCCACTTCCGGCCGGCGCACATCCACTTCCTGATCAACGTCCCCGGTTTCGAGCCGCTGATCACCCACCTGTTCCAGGAGGGCGCCCAGTACCTGGACAGCGACGTCGTCTTCGGCACCAAGCAGGAGCTGGTGACCGCCTTCGAGGAGCGCGAGCCGGGGTCGACGCCCGACGGCGGCTCGATCGACGTGCCCTGGCTGGAGTCGCGCTACGACTTCGTGCTCCAGCGGCGCGCCTGAACGCCCGCGCGGCGGTGCGGGTGGCCGCGCCGCCGCGCGGTGCCCGGACGCCGGGGAACGACGGGGCGGAGGGTAGGACCGGGACGGGGCGGGGGTAGGGGCCACGCATGTGGTTCGACTCCTGGTCCGATCTCGGCCGCGTCCTGGCGGTGGGGGCGAGCGCGTACGTCGCGCTGGTCGTCGTCCTCCGTTTCTCCGGCAAGCGGACGCTCGCGAAGCTCAACGCCTTCGACCTGGTCGTCACGGTGGCGCTCGGTTCGACGCTGGCGACGATCCTGCTCAGCGCGGACGTGAGCTGGGTGGAGGGCGTCGTCGCGCTCGCCCTCCTCGCGGCGCTCCAGTTCGTGATCGCGTGGGTCACCGTCCGGTGGCCCGCCTTCCGGGGCGTGGTGACGGCGGAGCCGACGCTGCTGCTCCGCGACGGGAGGCCGGTCCCGGAGGCGCTGCGTGAGCAGCGGGTCAGCATGGAGGAGATCCGGCAGGCGGTGCGCGCGACCGGCTCGGGGGACCTGTCCTCGATCGGCGCGGTGGTGCTGGAGTCCGACGGCTCGCTCAGCGTCATCTCCGCCGGGAAGATGGGCGACGCCTCGAGCCTGGAGGGGGTGCGGCGCGCGGACGGCTGACCCGCTACCCCCGCCGGCCGGCCGCGCGGCGGACCAGGTCGTCGTAGGCGGAGGGGTCGTCGGAGTCGACGACCGGGTAGCCGCCGGCCTCGTCCGGGTGCATCGCGATCCCGGGGTTGTGCACGACGGAGCCGTCGGCCAGGAAGAAGTGCGGGCTGCCCTGCACGTCGTCCCGGTGCGCCCGGTAGCCGGCCATCATCGGACCGCGGGCCCGGCCGTCGTCCAGGGCGGCCGCGACGGCGTCGGCGTCCAGGAGGTCGCAGCCGCGGGCGACGTCGACGACCTCGTGCAGCATGCTGATGCAGCGGCTGTCGCGGAAGAACGCCAGCCGCAGCGCCATGTCCAGCTGCTCGGCCGCGGCCGCCGACTGCGCCTTGGCCGCGTGCACCGCTTCGTCGGCCGGCAGCCCGGTCACCGGCCACGCCGACGGCTCGCCCTGCCAGGGGGAGAGCCCCAGCGAGGGCTCCAGCTGACCGACCACCGGGATCTCGGCATCGACCATGCCCCGCGGGATCGCGAAGCGGTTGACGTCCTCCAGCAGGAACAGCCGGTGGTCCACCCGCACCGCGTCCGCCAGCCCCAGCCGGTCGCGCGCCGCGTAGAAGCGGTGCAGGGCCACGGTGGACCACGCGCACACGACGTCGGTGAAGACGACGACGGTGCCCGGTGCGACGTCGATCGGCATGGTCGCGGCCCTACCCGCCGCGCCACCGGGGTACGCGGGCCCGGCGGCGCGGCGGGGCCGTCAGGGGGCGACGACCGCCTTGGTCCAGCCGCTCTCGCGCCGGTCGAAGGTCTCGTAGGCGTCGAGCACCGAGGGCATGTCCTCGACCTGGGTGAGCACGGTCGAGGGGTCGATCGCGCCGGTGCGGACCAGGTCGAGCAGCTCCGGGATGTACCGGCGGTGGTTGCAGTTGCCCATCTTCACCGTCAGGTTCTTGTTCATCGCCGCACCGATCGGATAGCTGGTCATCTCCGGCGGGTAGACGCCGATGATCCCGATCGTCCCGGCCTTGGCGACGGCCTGCACCGCCCACTGCGCCGCCTGGCTCGGGGCGTCCCCGGCGACCCAGTTCGCCCCCTCCGGGTTCTGCTCGGGCGCGACCTGCGCGCGCTCCTGGTCGAAGGTGCCCGCCTGCTGCTCGGCCGTCTCCGCCGCCGGGCCGGACCTCGGCCGCTGGGCGTCCACGCCGACGGCGTCGATGACGCGGTCGACGCCGATCCCGCCGGTGAGCTCCTGCACGACGGCGACCGGGTCCTCGGCGTTGAAGTCGATCGCCTCCCCGCCCCGCCCGCGCGCCTGGTCCAGCCGGCTGGCGACGCCGTCGACGACGAGCACGCGCCCGGCGCCCTGCTGGAAGGCGCTGGTGACCGCGAACTGCCCGACCGGGCCGGCACCGAGCACGAGCACGGTGTCGCCGGGCCCGACCTCGGCCAGCCGCGCGCCGAACCAGGCCGTCGGGTAGATGTCCGACAGCAGGATCGCCTGGTCGTCGGTCACCTCCGGCGGCAGCCAGACCGGGCCCACGTGGGCGAACGGGATGCGGGCGTACTGCGCCTGCAGGCCGTCGACCGGGCCGGTGGTCTGCGGCCCGCCGAAGAAGCAGGTGCCGGCCGAGGGGCCATTCGGGTTCGCGTTGTCGCACTGCGCGTAGTAGCCGGCGCGGCAGTACGAGCAGACGCCGCAGCCGACGGTGGACGGGATGACGACCCGGTCCCCGGCGCGCAGGTTGCGCACGCCCGGGCCGGTCTCGCGCACCACGCCCACCGCCTCGTGGCCGAGGATCGTGCCCTCGACCATGCCCGACATCGTGCCGCGCACGAAGTGCAGGTCGGTGCCGCAGATGCCGGTCGCGGTGATCTCCACGATCGCGTCGGTCGGGTCCTGCACGGTCGGGTCGGGGACGTCGTCCAACCGGATGTTCCCGACGCCGTGCCACACGACAGCCTTCACGTCCGTGCTCCCCTCAGGCGTTCCGGCCAGGGCGCAGCAGGACCTTGGTCCAGCCGTCGTCCCGCTGGTCGAAGTGCTGGTACCCCTCCACGGCCTCGTCGAGGCCGAGCTCGTGCGAGGTGATCAGCCCGGGCGTGGCCCGTCCGGCGACGATCAGGTCGCGCAGCTGGCGGTTGTACCGCTTCACCGGCGCCTGCCCGGTGCCCATCGACTGCCCCTTGGTGAAGAAGGTGCCGAACTGCCACGGGATCCGGCCCTGCTGGGCCAGCTCGCCGTTGGCCCCCGGGTCGGCCGGCATGTAGACGCCGACGACGCCGATCCCGCCGGCCGAGCGCACCACCTGCGCCAGGTTGTCCAGCACCAGCTCGGGGTGCTCCTCGCCGGAGGGGTCGTGCGCCTGGTAGCCGACGGCCTCCACGCCCCGGTCGACGCCGCGCCCGCCGGTGGCGTCCATCAGCTGCTCGACCGGGTCGTGCGCGCTGAAGTCGACCGGCGTGGCCCCGAACTTCTCGGCCAGCGCGAGCCGGTCGGTCTCCTTGTCGACGACGAAGACCTGCGAGGCGCCGCGGATCATGGCGCTGTGCGCGGCCATGAGGCCGACGGGTCCACCGCCGAAGACCGCGACCCGGTCGCCGGCCTGGAAGCCGGAGAGCTCCACGCCGTGCCAGCCGGTCGGGAAGATGTCCGACAGCATCGTGAAGTCGTTCTCGTGCTCGTCGCCGGCGGGCAGGTGGAGCAGGTTGAAGTCGGCCCAGGGCACCCGCAGGTACTCGGCCTGGCCGCCGTCGTAGGGCCCCATGTTCGCGTAGCCGTAGGCGGCGCCGTCCACGCCCTCGTTCGGGTTGGCGCGCAGGCAGAACGACGTCCACCCCTGGGTGCAGGTGCGGCAGGTGCCGCAGGCGATGTTGAAGGGCACCGAGACGCGATCGCCGACCTGGATCCGGTCGACGCCCTCGCCGACGGCCTCGACGACGCCCATGTTCTCGTGGCCGAGGACCTTGCCCTCCTCGACGGGGGTGCGGCCCTCGTACATGTGCAGGTCGGAGCCGCAGATGTTCGTGGTGGTGATGCGGACGATCGCGTCGGTCGGGGACTGGATCGTCGGGTCGGGGACCTCTTCGACGGCGACCTGCTTGGGGCCCCGGTAGACGACGGCCTTCATGGACTGGTCCTTCCGCTGGGAGATGGCGGCGGTGCCGCCGGAACGGGCGCCGAGCCGGCCGGTGTCTGCTTCCCGGGGACCTCGCGCCGCTCCGGCACTACCCGGTCCGCCTCCCCGTACTCGGCCGTCCGCGATCCGATCGCGGTCCGCATTTCCGGTCGGAGCGGGCTCGGTTTGCCGCGGACGCGGAGCGGCGGGACGCTGCGCCCAGGCGGAGCACCGACCGGAGGGGGCGGCGATGACGGCGCGGCAACCCCAGGAGATGGCCCAGGCGGCCACCGCGATGGGCGCCAAGAAGGTCGACCGCAGCTGGGACCGGGTGCTGGTCAGCGCCTTCCTGGCCGGGGCCTACATCGCCTTCGGCGGCCTGGTGGCGATCACCGTCTCCTCGGGGCTGGACCCGGAGACGTGGGGGACGCTGCCCACGCTCTTCACCGGGGCGACGTTCACCCTGGGCCTCGTGCTGGTGCTCATCGCCGGCTCCGACCTGGCCACCGGCAACATGCTGCTGGTGCCGCTGGGTGCGATGCACGGCAAGCTCGGGCTGGGCGACGTCGCCCGCAACCTCACCCTCGTCCTGCTCGGCAACCTGGTGGGCGCCCTGTTCGTCGCCTACTTCCTGGCCGTCCAGACCGGGGTGATCGGGGACGCCGACGCGGCGGGCAGCGCGGCGCTCACCTACGAGCGGCTGGCCTCCATCGCGGAGGGCAAGGCGCTGGGTGAGTCGCCGTGGCAGACCTTCCTGCGGGCGGTCGGCTGCAACTGGCTGGTCTGCCTCGCGGTCTGGATGTCGCTGGCGGCGACCTCGGTGTCGGGCAAGATCCTGGCGATCTTCTTCCCGATCATGGCCTTCGTGGCGATGGGCTTCGACCACGTCGTGGCCAACATGTTCTTCCTGCCGGCCGCGATCTTCGCCGGGGTCCCCGACATCGGCTGGGACGACACCTTGCTGAACTGGCTGCTGGCCGGGGCCGGGAACCTCGTCGGCGCGGTCGTCTTCGTGGCCACCTCCTACTGGTACCTGTTCCTGCGGGACGAGCCCGGGCCGTCGGCGTCCGAGGCCGCGGCCGAGCCGGCCGAGCGCGGCTGAGCCGCACGGCACGTCACGCGATCGTCATCGGCCGCCCGCGTACGGCGGCGGGCGACGGGGGTAGGGGGCGCTCCGGCGAGAGCCCCCGGTCGCGTCCGCGCCCGGGACGACCACGGAGAGGGGACCGACGTGACCGTCGCCGCCCAGATGCTCGACACCTACCCGCAGGACCTCGGCGGGGTGGACCGGCAGAAGCTCCTGGAGTGCATCGAGGCCTGCTTCGAGTGCGCCCAGGCCTGCACCGCGTGCGCCGACGCGTGCCTCAGCGAGGACACCGTCGCGGAGCTGAGGAAGTGCATCCGCACGAACGCCGACTGCGCGGACGTCTGCGACACCACCGGGCGCGTCCTGTCCCGGCACACCGGCTACGACGCCCACCTCACCCGCGCCGTCCTGGAGGCCTGCGCCGCGGCGTGCAAGGCCTGCGGCGACGAGTGCGGGGAGCACGCCGGGATGCACGAGCACTGCCGTGTCTGCGCCGAGGCGTGCCGGCGCTGCGAGGCCGCCTGCCGCGACCTGATCAGCAGCCTGGGATGACCACCGCGCGATGACCGTCGACGTGCTGCTGGTGGCGGCGGGCGCGCTCGCGCTCGTCGCCGCGGCCTGGTCGACGGTCATCCGGCGGCTGCCGGTCAGCGAGCCGTTGATCGCCCTGGTGCTGGGCGTGCTGCTCGGACCGGCGGCCCTGGACGTGTTGCGCCTGCCGGACCTGATCGCCGACCACGCCTGGCTGCACACCGCCGCGCGGTTGCTGCTGGCCGTCTCGGTGATGTCGATCGCGCTGCGCTATCCCTTCCACGTCGCCCGGACCCGCCTGCGCCCGGTCACCCTGCTCCTGCTCGTCGTCATGCCGGTGATGGCGCTGGTCGGCGCCGGGCTCGCCGCGGCGGTGCTGGGCGTCGGGGCGGGGGTCGCCGCGCTGCTCGGTGCCGCGCTGGCGCCCACGGACCCCGTGCTCGCCTCCAACGTGGCCACCGGCGAGCCGGCCGAGCAGGACATCCCCGGCCGGGACCGCCAGCTCCTCTCCCTGGAATCCGGGGCCAACGACGGCCTGGCCCTCCCGCTGGTCCTGGTGGCCGTGGCGGTCGCCGGCCCGATGACAGTGAGCGAAGCGCTGCTCGAGTCGCTCTGGCAGGTGCTCGGGGCGGTGCTGCTCGGGGTCCTGCTCGGCTGGCTGGGCGGACGTGCCCTGCGGGCCGGCGCCGACCACGGGTCCACCGATCCGGGGCCCGAGCTGGTGTTCACCGTGGTGCTGGCCTTCGCCGTCCTCGGTGCGGGCGGGCTGGTCCACGTCGACGGGATCCTGGCCGTCTTCGTCTGCGGCCTGGCCTTCAACGCGGTCAGCACGGGACGCGAGCGGACGGCCGACGTCCGCATCGACGAGGCGGTGAACCGGTTCGTCGTCCTGCCGCTGTTCCTGGCCTTCGGCGCGCTGCTGCCGTGGGAGGAGTGGCGCGGGCTGGGCTGGGGCGGCGTGGCGTTCGCCGTCGCCGTGCTCCTCCTGCGCCGTCCCCCGGTCGTCTACCTCCTGCGCCGACCGTTGGGCCTGGGCCGGCCGGACGCCGTCCACCTGGGCTGGTTCGGGCCGATCGGCGTCTCGGCGCTGTTCTACCTGACGCTGGAGTCCGAGCGGATCGCCCTCGACCCGGTCGTCCTGGTGGCGGGCTCGCTGGTGGTCGCCGCCAGCACGGTGGTCCACGGCCTGACGGCCACGCCGGGGCGGGTGGTGTTCCGGGAGGTGACCGCCGGACGCGCCGGGGACGGCTCCTGATCGGGGCGCCCCGCGATGCGGTGCATGACGAAACCATGTCACTTGCCGGCGCGCGCCGTTTGGCGAGGTCGGGCGGGGGCACGGGTGGCCCTGGTCCACGCCGGTGGGCAGCCGCCGGCGCCGCTCCGCACGACGTCGCCGGTCCGGCACCTGCGGACCCGTGGGCGACGTCCCCGCCCGATCCCGATCACCGGAGGACGCACGTGACGCGCATCGACCGGATCGCCGAGCCCTGGGGCACCCGCACGCCGTACGGGCCCGGCGAGCAGTGGCCCACCCGCGTGGACAGCCACCTCGCCGAGGGCCTGACCGAGGCCGACGTCGACCGCTGGGTGCAGTCGGCGACGATCCTGCACTCCAACGGCGACGGCCTGGACATCGCCGTCAAGGACGACCGCATCGTCGGCGTCCGCGGCCGCGCCGTCGACCGGGTGAACCACGGCCGGCTGGGCCCGAAGGACCTCTACGGCTGGCAGGCCAACCACTCGCCCGAGCGGCTCACCAAGCCGCTCGTCCGCCGGGACGGGAAGCTGGTCGAGACTGACTGGGACACCGCGATGGACGCGGTCGCCGGTCGGGCGAAGGAGCTGCTCGCCGAGCAGGGCCCCAGCGCCATCAGCTTCTACACCACCGGCCAGCTGTTCCTGGAGGAGTACTACACCCTCGGGCTCATCGCCCACGGCGGCATCGGCACCAACCACGTCGACGGGAACACCCGGCTGTGCACCGCCACGGCCGCCGCGGCGCTGAAGGAGTCCTTCGCCTGCGACGGGCAACCCGGTTCCTACACCGACATCGACCACGCCGACGTCATCGCGCTGTACGGCCACAACATGGCCGAGACCCAGACGGTGCTGTGGACCCGCATCCTGGACCGGCTGGCCGGCCCCAACCCACCGGCCGTCGTCTGCGTCGACCCGCGGGAGACGCCGGTGGCCCGGCACGCGACCGTGCACCTGGCACCGCGGCCCGGCACCAACGTCATGCTGGCGAACGCCCTGCTGCACGAGATCATCGGCAACGGCTGGGTCGACGCCGAGTACGTGCAGGCCCACGCGGTCGGCTTCGAGGAGCTGGTGAAGCGGGTCGAGAACTACCCACCGGAGGTCGCCGCCGAGGTCTGCGACGTCCCGGTCGAGCAGATCCGCGAGGCCGCGCGCATCATCGGCACCGCCGAGCGGCTCCTGTCCACGGTGCTGCAGGGCTTCTACCAGGCCAACCAGGCCACCGCCGCGGCCGTGCAGGTCAACAACATCCACATCGTCCGCGGCATGCTCGGCAAGCCCGGCTGCGGCATCCTGCAGATGAACGGCCAGCCCACCGCGCAGAACACCCGGGAATGCGGCGCCGACGGCGACCTGCCGGCGTTCCGCAACTGGTCCAACGACGAGCACATCGCGGACCTCGCGCGGGTCTGGAACGTCGACCCGATGGACATCCCGCACTACTCGCCGCCGACGCACGCCATGCAGATGTTCCGGTACGCCGAGGAGGGCTCCATCCGGTTCATGTGGGTGCAGGCCACCAACCCGGCGGTCTCCCTCCCGGAGCTCGGCCGGATCCGCGAGATCCTGGCGCAGGAACGGCTCTTCCTCGTGGTGCAGGACATCTTCCTGTCCGAGACCGCCCAGCTCGCCGACGTCGTCCTGCCCGCCGCCACCTGGGGCGAGAAGACGGGCACCTTCACCAACGTCGACCGCACGGTGCACCTGTCGGAGAAGGCGGTCGACCCGCCCGGTGAGGCGCGACCCGACCTCGACATCTTCATCGACTTCGCCCACCGCATGGGGCTGGCGGACAGGGACGGCGCCCCGCTGGTGAAGTGGTCGACGCCGGAGGAGGCCTTCGAGGGGTGGAAGGAGTGCACCCGCGGCCGGCCCTGCGACTACACCGGCCTCTCCTACGACAAGCTCCGCGGGGGCAGCGGCATCCAGTGGCCGTGCAACGACGAGCACCCCGACGGCACCGAGCACATCTACGTCGACGGCCGGTTCTGGTCGGACCCGAGCTACTGCGAGAGCTACGGCCGGGACCTCGTCACCGGGGCGCCGCTGTCCCCGGTCGAGTACAAGGCGATGAACCCCTCCGGGAAGGCGGTGCTCAAGGCCGCCGAGTACGTCCCGCCGCACGAGGTGATCAGCGAGGAGTACCCCTTCCAGCTGATGACCGGGCGCACCCTCTACCACTTCCACACCCGGACCAAGACCGGTCGGGCGCCGCAGCTGCAGAAGGCGGCACCGGAGGTGTGGGTCGAGATGGCGGCGAGCGACGCGGCCGACCGGGGCTTCACCGAGGGGGACCTGCTCGAGGTGAGCACCCCGCGCGGGAGCGTCGAGGCGAAACTGCGGATCAGCGGTATCCGCCCCGGGGCGGTCTTCCTGCCGTTCCACTACGGCTACTGGGACGAGCCCGCCGGCCACGAGCCCGACGGCGAGCGCGGGCGGGCGGCCAACGAGCTGACCATCACCGACTGGGACCCGGCGTCCAAGCAGCCGATCTTCAAGACGGCGGCGGCCGCGGTGAAGCGGCTGAAGAAGTCCGACGGCCCGTCCCCGGCGCCGACGACGACCGGCTCACGTCCGGTCACCGGCGGGGTGCCGCCCACGACCGGCGGCGAGCCCGCCCTGTCCACCGAGGAGCTCACCACCGTGGCCGGAGGTGCCCGATGAAGCTGCACCTGGCGATCGAGGAGCTGCACCGTTCCGAGAACCACCTCGCCGGCGCGCTGCTGGCGATGTCGGACCGGCACAAGGCCGACCACGAGGTCTTCCACGTGGCGCGCGACATCGCCCGCTGGTCGCAGGACCACGTCCGCGCCCTGGCCGACATCGGGAGGGACTTCGGCCTGGACCTGGACCCGGAGCCGAAGGGGGACCCCACCGTCCTGGAGAAGGCCCGCCAGAAGGCGTCGGACCTGATGGGGCGCAGCAGCACGCCCGGGATGCTCCTGCTGGCCGACCTCCGGCACATCTACCGCGAGGCGTCGGGCACGTCGCTGGACTGGGAGCTGCTCGCCCAGGGGGCGCAGGGCGCCCGCAAGAGGGAGCTGCTCCAGCTCGCCGAGCGCTGCCACCCCGACACCCTGCGCCAGGTGCGCTGGGCGAACGGGAAGCTCAAGGAGTCCGCGACCCAGGTGCTGGTGAGTTGAGCGGCGACGGCGCGGCCTCGGCGGCCGGCACCCGGATCGTGCTGCGGCCGCTGGCCACGCCGCTCCCGCTCGGCTTCCTCGCCCTGGCATTGGCGACGACGATGTTCAGCGCGGTGCAGCTGGGCTGGATCGCGCCGGCGGAGGGGCGGGTGGCCGGCTACACGGCGCTGTTCGCCACCGTGCCGCTGCAGCTGCTGGCCTCGGTCATGGGCTTCCTCACCCGGGACCCGGTGGCGGCC
This sequence comes from Blastococcus sp. KM273128, assembly GCF_021698975.1. GTDB lineage: Bacteria > Actinomycetota > Actinomycetes > Mycobacteriales > Geodermatophilaceae > Blastococcus. Next base: position 16,728 of record NZ_SSXA01000030.1, read on the forward strand.
ACGGGGATGGGCCTGCTCAGCGGCACCTGGGCGGTCGCGGGCGTCAGCACGCTGACCACGCCGCCCGGCTCCACCAGCGACGGCCTCGGGGTGGTGCTGGTGGTCGCCGGCCTGGCCATGCTGGTGCCCGCCGCCGCGGCCGTGAGCAGCAAGGTCGTGCCGGCCGCGGTGATGGCGCTGGCCGGCACCCGCTTCGCCGTGACCGGCATCGCCGAGGTGAGCGGGTCGGCCGCCTGGCAGACGGCCGCGGGCTGGGTCGGGCTGGCCCTGGCGACCCTCGCCCTGTACGCCGCGCTGGCTCTCGAGCTCGAGGGTGCGCAGGAGCGGACCGTCCTCCCGCTGGGCCGGCACGGCCCCGGCCGCGCCGCGATGGCCGGGGAGGGGCCGCTGGCCCCGCAGCGGCTGGTCGAGGAGGCCGGGGTCCGCCCGCAGCTGTGAGGGGCCCGTCCGGCGTCGGCCCCGGTGGTCAGCCGGCCTCCCCGGCCGGCGCCGGCGACCGGGGGCTGAGCCGCCGGGCGGGCGACCAGCGGCCGGCCAGGGCGTCCTCGACCGCGGCCCGCCAGGCGCTCGTCTCCCGGTTGTCGACGGCGGTGCTCTCCAGCGCCTGCTCCACGGTGCGGTCGAGCAGGGCGCGCAGCGCGGCGTCGAGCCCCTCCCCGCGGACCCGCCACGCCAGCTCGTGCAGCAGCCCGGCGATCCGGCGCAGCACCGCGGGCTGCCCCGAGGCGTACTGCAGCGGCTCCTCCAGGCCCAGGGCGAGCAGCTCCTCGGCGGTCCACCGCGGCACGAGCAGCCGCACCACGCCGTCCTCGTCCCGCCAGGCGCGGAGGCTGCTGCGGCGGGGGAGGAGGTCGCCGAGCAGCGCCGAGACGTGGGACAGCGCGTGCACGGCGGTCGTCGGGTCGTTGATCCCCGGCGACAGCGCCCGGCCGGCGATGTCGACGATCTTGCGCAGGCTGTAGGCCGGGTCCTGCTCGGGGCTGCGCTCGTAGGACAGCTTGACCCCCTCGTTCACCGCGTCGCGGAGCGCCCCGGGGTCGCCGTCGGCACCTCCCTCGCGCCGCCAGGCCTCGGCCAGGGGCGTGCCGGCGACGACGGCGTCGCCGGTGCGGGGGGAGAGCGCGAGGACCACACCCGCGTCCCGGGCCGCTCGCACCAGGCGCTGGGGGTCGACGCGGACCACGAATCCGCTGCGCGTCGCCTCGACCGGGGTGCCCGTGCCCTCGGGTCGGCGCGGGGTGTCCTCCGGCTCCTCCTCGTCCCGGACGGCCAGGGTCGCCTCGGCGTGGACGTCGCGGAGCATGGTCTCCACGCGCAGGGAGCGGGCCAGGTGCCCGAGGAAGACCACCAGCGCCGTCACGCTCCCCAGCGCGAAGACGAACGCCAGGGTGATCGACAGCCTCGGCACGAACGAGTTGTCGCCGGCCGCGGCCTCCGCCGTCCGTACCGTGCGCAGGACGGTCAGCGCGTAGACGAACGTGCCGGTCAGCTGCGCCAGGCTGAGCTGGACCACCCGGTCGGTGGCGAAGGTCTGCAGCAGGCGCGGGGAGTACTGGCTGCTGCCCAGCTGCAGCGCGACGACGGTGAGCGAGAAGATCACGCCGGTCACCGAGATCAGCGAGCCCGCGATCGCCGACAGCAGGTCGCGCGCCGCGGCCGGGCCACCCCCGAACACGAAGCTCAGCGGGTTGGTCGGGTCGTCGGTGCCGACGTAGCCGTCCACGAACGGCATCGCGATGCCGAGCGCGACGGCGAGCGTGACCGTCAGCAGCGGGATCGGCCACAGCGCGCTGCGCATCCACCGCCACAGGCGGCGGACCGGGTGGACGTCGTGCATGGGCTAGTCCTCGCTCGCCGGGCCGGTGCCCGCGGTCGGGGTGGCACCGGGCGGCGCCACCGACAGGAACTGGTCACGGCCGACGGGCCCGTCGGAGAGCCCGTCGTCGGTGGGCACCTCCAGCGGCGTCCCGTCGATCAGGAAGCGCACCCGCGTCGTGCCGGGCAGCTCGGTCAGGGTCCAGACGACCTGGGCCACGGCGAGCAGCTGGTTGCCCCCGGTGATGCCGGCGAACTCCCGGGTGACGCTCACCGCCGTGATGCCGCCGGGCAGCCCCTCGTCCGCGACGATGGACTGCGGCGCCACCGCGGTGCGCAGGCCGCCGACGACCTCTGCCCGCGTGGGTCCGGTCGCGAGCAGGGTGACGACGCTCTCCGGGGTGGCGGCCCGCGTCGCGCGGGCGACCGCTTCCAGCTGCGCCCCGCGCACCAGGTAGACGACGACCCCCGGGCCGGCGTCGTCGGCGCGCGGCGTCGAGGTGCCGGGCGTCGCGGTGGGGACGGCGATGCGCTCGGGCTGCGGCTGCGGCTGCGGGTCCACGCCGCACCCGGTGAGCACCGCGAGCAGGCAGAGCGCGACGGCCAGCGCCCTCACGGCCCGGTCTCCTCGGGGAGCGAGACGACGAACCGGGCGCCACCGTCCGGGCCGTCCTCGACGTGCACCGTGCCGCCCATCAGCCGGACGTGCCGGGCGACGAGGGCGAGCCCGAGGCCCGACCCCTCCGTGCGGGTGCGGATGCTGCCCGAACCCCGGGCGAACCGCTCGAAGACCCGGTCGCGCTCGGCCGCGGCCACGCCCGGACCGGCGTCGTCGACGGTCACCAGCGCGTGGTCGCCGGACCGCTCGACCGCGATGCCGGTGACGCCGCCGCCGTGCCGGTCGGCGTTGTCGAGGAGGTTGCCGAGCACCCGTTCCAGGCGGCGCTTGTCCACGCACACGACGGCCCCCTCGGCGTCGGGGTGCACGGTCACCAGTTCGGCGGTCGAGCCGTCCAGCCGGTGCCGGGCGGCGACCTCCCGGGTGAACGCGGACAGCTGCACGGGCTCCAGGGTGAGGTCGGCGCTGCCGGCGTCGGCCCGCGAGATCTCCAGCAGGTCGGCGACCAGGCGCTCGAACCGCTCCACCTCCGCGCGCAGGAGCCCGAGCGCCTCGGCCTGCTCCGCGTCACCCGGGTCCGCGGTGGCCTCGACCAGGTCCAGCGCGCCCATCATCGTGGTCAGCGGGCTGCGCAGCTCGTGGCTGACGTCGGCGGCGAACCGGGCATCGCTGCGCACCCGCTGCTCGAGGGCCTCGGCCGTCTGGTTGAACGAAGCCGCGATGGGGGCGAGCGACGGGTCGCCGCGCGGGTCGATGCGGGTGTCCAGCGCGCCGCCGGCGACGGCGGCCGCCGCGGCGGAGATCCGGTCCAGCGGGCGCAGCGTGGGCCCGGTGAGCCACCAGCCGACCACCACGGCCAGCGGCACCGAGCCGAGCACCGCGAGCGCGAGCACCGTGGCGAGCACCCGGTAGGTCCGGTCCAGCTCGCTCAGGGGGAACACCTCGATGTAGGCCGAGCCCAGCTCGGCCAGCGGCACCGCGACGGCCATCACCGTCTCGCCGTCGACCTCGATCCGCTGCCGGACGGACCTGCCGGCCACGGCTTGCTCGCGCAGCTCCTCGGGCAGGTCGTCGCGGCCGACGAGCAGTGACGTGGTGGTCCAGGCGCCGCCGTCGACGAGCAGCGAGGTGGAGCCGGTCTCCCGCGGCAGCTGGGCGAGGACCTGGGCGACGTCGAGGCCCTCGGTGGCCAGCGAGCGCTGCACCTGGGCGGCGTTGTCCGAGGTCTGCACCAGGGTGACGCGCTCGCGCTGGACGAGGAGGAACTGGGAGACCGCCACCCACACGGCGACCGCCAGCACCGTCGACAGCAGCAGGGTGACGGCGGCGAAGGCCACGGTCGCCCGCGCTCTCAGGGTGGTGAGGCGGTGAGGCGCGCGGCCGACCGGGGCGACGCCCGCGGCGGGGGAGGTGGCCCCGCCGGCCGGCGCGGTCACCCAGGGACCCGGTAACCCATGCCCCGGACGGTCGTCACCAGGGTCGGGTTCGACGGGTCTGGCTCGATCTTCTTCCGCAGCCGGCGGACGTGGACGTCGACGAGCCGGGAGTCGCCGAAGTAGTCGTAGCCCCACACCCGCTCGAGCAGCTCCTCGCGGCTGAGCACCCGGCCGGGGTCGGTGGCGAGCTCGCAGAGCAGCCGGAACTCGGTGCGCGTGAGGCTGAGCAGCTCGCCGTCGCGCGTCACGGTGCCCTCGGCGGGCGAGACGTCCAGGTCGCCGACGGTGAGGTGTACGCGCGGCTCCGGGGCGCGGGTGCGGCGGGCCAGCGCCCGGATGCGGGCGGAGAGCTCCTTGACGACGAACGGCTTGGAGACGTAGTCGTCGGCCCCCGCCTCGAGACCGGCCACCACGTCGTGGCTGTCCGACCGGGCGGTGAGCATGATGACGGGGACGTTCGAGGCGCGCCGGATCTCCCGGCAGACCTCGAAACCGTCCTTCCCCGGCAGCATCAGGTCCAGCAGGACCACGTCGAAGGACTTCTCGGCGAGGGCGGCCAGGCCGTCCTCGCCGGTGGCCGCCTCGGTGACCTCCAGCCCCTCCCGCTGCAGGGTCAGCTGCAGCATGCGCCGGATCCGGGGGTCGTCCTCGATGATGAGCACGGACCGCGACATGCCGTCCAGTCTGCCCAGCCTGCCGGGAACTACTCACCGGACCCCGTCCGGGTGAGCACCGCGGGCGGCGGCGGGCCAGCGGCTCACCCCTCGGTGCCGAGCTCGACGAGGACCAGCTGCGGCGGGGCGTTGATCCGCACCGGCACCGTGCTGAAGCCCAGCCCGCAGAAGACGAACATGCGGTTGCCCTCGGCGCCGTAGGTCTCCGGTGCCCAGCCGTCGGCGACGATCGCCTCCTCGGCGGTGAGGCCGAGGTAGGACCACCGCGGGGTACCGGGCAGGGCCACCTGGCCGCAGTGGGTGTGCCCGGCGAGCGCCAGCGGCGCCGTGCCGGCGGGCAGTTCGGGGAAGACCGTGGGGTTGTGCATGAGCACGACACGCGGCGCGCCGTCGGGGACCTCGGCGAGGGCGGCGTCCACGTCCACCTCGCCGGGCCACGCCGCCCCGATGCCCACGACGTTCAGGGCGTCGGCGCCCTCCCCGGTCCCGGGGACCGCGGCCGCCTCGTTGCGCAGCACGGTGATGCCGGCCTCCTCGAAGGCGCTGACCAGCTCGTCCACGGCCCCCACGGCGTAGTCGTGGTTGCCGAGCACGGCGTAGGTCGGGATGCCCGAGTCGACCAGCGGCTGCAGGAGGTCCAGGACCGCAGCCACCTGCTCGGGGATGCCGGGGTCCCCGCTGTAGACGTAGTCGCCCCCGAGGAGGGCGATGTCGGGCCCGGCCCCGACCAGCTCCTCCACGGCCCGGGACACCATGCCCTCGTTGGCCCACCACATGCCCACCTGCAGGTCGGAGATCATCCCGACCTCGGTGCCGGCCGCCGTGCCGGCCAGTTGCGGGAGCGGCACCTCCAGCCGCTCCCGGTCGAGGATCAGGCGCGGTTCCACCAGGACGCCGTAGACCAGCAGGAGGACGACGAGCACGCCGAGGGCGGCGGCGGTGCGCTTGAGCCAGGTCATGGTGGGCGTCCTCCCGTCGGCGGGTGTGGCGCAGCGGGCGGGGACGCCGGGGCCACCCGCCCGCCGCGGCTGCGGTAGCCGGCATGCCCAGGGGTGCCGGGTGCATGCGGCGGGCGGCCCGTCCGCAACGGCGTCGTCACACGCCGGGTACCCCCCCGTCCCCGGCCCGGCGCCTCCGACCACCCGGGGCGCGGCCGATCGAGTGACGGGACCGCGATGCCCGAGGACGTCGTCCTTTGCGATGCGGTGACGAACCCGCCGCCGTGCAGATGTGCCGGGGCGAGCCTGGGCAGCACCCGGTCGGCGGACCACCGCCGCGACCCTCCGAGCCGCCGAGAGGACACCGACATGACGACGAGCCGGCCCAGCCCCGTCGCCCCCGCACCGGCCTCGGGAGCGGGGTGGGCACGGTGACGCGATCGGGGCGGCACCTCCGCCGCGGGGTCCCCGTCGTCCTGCTGGCCGCGCTGCTCCCCGGCGCCGCCCTCGCGGGCTGCGGTGAGGACGACGACCCTGCCGCCGGTGCGGTGGACGTCGACGTCCGGCCGCCCGAGGACCTGGCGGACCCGTACACCGGTGCCTACGACGCGGCGTTCCGCGAGGACATGGAGGCCTACGCCGGGATCGAGGTCAGCCTGGTGGGTGAGGTGGGCCGCATCGTCTCGCCCATCGCCTTCACGCTCACCGGCGACGGCGCCGAGCCGGTCCTCGTCGTCACGGACCGGGAGATGCCCGACCTGCGACCGGGGCAGGCCGTCGCGCTGGGCGCGGAGCCGACCGAGGACTTCGACCTGGCCGCGCTCGAGCGGGAACTGGGCACCGACCTGCCGGACGAGGCCTACGAGGAGTGGGACGGGGACGTCTTCCTCGACGCGACGACGGTGGAGGTGCGTCCCTGAGCAGGGGAACCGGCACCCCCGCCACGGCGGGGGCGCCGGTCCGGTCAGCGGCGGACCGCCGGCTCAGCGGTCAGCGGCGGGCGCCGAGGGCGGCGATCTCGTGCGCGGACTCGAGGGTCGGCGCGGTGGCCAGCGCCCGGGCGAGGGCGCGCTCCTCGCGCAGGTGCGCGCGGACGGCGTGCCGGCGGGCGAGGACGGTGCGGAGGCGGGTCATGGCGGGTCCTTCCGGAGCAGCGGTGGTGGTGCGAGCGCTGCAGGGGGCCGGGCGGGCCGGCCGGAGACCGTCCGCCTCCTGGGTTCGCACCCTGAACTCTGCTCCTCCGTGCGCGGTTCGGCAAGTGAACCCAGCATGGTTATCCTCACACCCGTGAGCGACGCCACGTTCGACCGGTCCCGCTGCTCCGTCGCCGGCACGCTCTCCGTCGTGGGGGAGAAGTGGAGCCTGCTCGTCCTCCGCGAGGCGTTCCTGGGGGTGCGGCGGTTCGGCGACCTGCAGCAGGCTCTCGGTGCGCCGAAGGCGGTGCTCACCGACCGGCTGGCCACGCTGGTCCGCGAGGGGGTGCTCACCCGCGAGCCCTACCGCGCCGAGGGGGAGCGGCAGCGCCACGAGTACCGGCTCACCGACAAGGGGCGCGACCTCTACCCGGCGCTGGTCGCCCTCATGGCGTGGGGGGACCGCTGGCTCGCCGACGGCCCGCCGCCGCTCGCGCTGGAGCACCGGGACTGCGGTGCCGCGGTGCGGGTCGCCCTGGTGTGCGACGACGGCCACGAGGTCGGCGGGCCGCGGGAGGTCCGGGCCCGGGCCGCGGAGGCCGGCGTGCCCCGGGCGTGACCCCCCGGTCGGCGCACCGATGAGTTCCCGCCGACCCCGTCGTCCTACCCGCGAGCCCGGCGGGAGGCGCCGGGCGACCCCGACCCGAGGAGCTCCCCGTGCGCATGATCTTCGTGAACCTGCCGGTGGCCGACCGCGACCGCGCCGACGCCTTCTACGGGGCGCTGGGCTTCCGGCGCAACGACCAGTTCTCCGACGACCGGACCGTCTGCTACCAGGTCGAGGAGAACATCGTCGTCATGCTGCTCACCCGTGACCGGTTCGCCGACTTCGTCGCGGGCGAGGTCGGCGACCCGGCGCAGGCGACCACCGTGCTCAACGGTCTGTCGGCGGACAGCCGTGAGGAGGTCGACCGGCTCGTGTCCACGGCGATCGCGGCCGGTGGGAAGCCCTGGCTCCCCGCGCAGGACCACGGCGCCATGTACGGCGCCAGTTTCGCCGACCCGGACGGCAACGTCTGGGAGGTCGTCTGGATGGACCCGGCGGTGATCGCCGGCTGAGCACCCCGGTGCCACGGTCGTCGGCTGGCGGCCGTGCCCACTCTCCGGAACCCTGTCGTCACCGGCCGCTCCCGGCGGTCGGCGGGGGAGAGGCCGCGGTGCGCCGCGGCGCGGAGGGGGAGCAGTGATCGATCCGCAGGCGGCCGGGGAGCCGGAGGTCGTGCGCCACGGGGCGGTCGGCCCGCTGACCCGCACCACCGGACGGCAGGTGCTGGTCCTCGCCGACGACGGCCCGGTGGACTGGGCGCGAGCCGGGCTGCGCGACGTGGCCGACTCGAGGGACTTCGCCGACGGGGTCGTGCCCCCGGAGGTCCTGCGCGGGTCCGCCGCGATCGTCTTCGCGGCGCTCGGCATCGCCGTCGTGGCCGCGGACCCCGCCCAGGTCGGCGTGCTGGCGGCGGCGGGCGGGGGCCGGCCGGTGCTCTCGGTCTCCCCGGAACTGGTGCACCACGTGCTGGACCCGGTACCCGCGAGCTACGCCCTCGGGTACCGGGACGGCGTCGCGGACCTCACCGGCCGCCTCCTGGCCGCCCCGGGCGGGGAGCTTACCGGTCCGGCGCGGTTCGAGGACAGCCGCCAGGCGACGTGGGGGGTGCGGGCCGTCGGCGCCGACGTCTCCTCCCGGTCCGGGCGCGGCATCCGGGTCGCCGTGCTCGACACCGGATTCGACCTCGGCCACCCGGACTTCGCCGGGCGGGCGGTCACGGCGCAGTCCTTCGTGGCCGGAGAGGGGCCCCAGGACGGGCACGGCCACGGCACCCACTGCATCGGCACCGCCTGCGGGCCGCGCACCCCGCCGTCGGGCCCGCGCTACGGCGTCGCCCACGAGGCGGATATCTTCGCCGGGAAGGTGCTCGGCGACGACGGCAGCGGGACCGACGCCGGCATCCTCGCCGGGATGAACTGGGCGGTGACGAACCGCTGCCCGGTGATCTCCATGTCGCTGGGTGCCGACGTGCCGGAGGCGCACCCGCCGTACTCGGCGGCCGGCCGCCGGGCGCTTGCCCAGGGGTCGCTCGTGGTTGCCGCCGCCGGCAACAACGCCGACCGGCGCGCGGGTTCGTGGGGCTTCGTCGGCGCCCCGGCCAACAGCCCGGAGATCCTGGCGGTGGGTGCCCTGGACCAGGCGCTCGCCCCGGCCTGGTTCTCCGCCCGCAGCCTGCCCGGGCGCGGCGGGCAGGTCGACGTCGCCGCCCCCGGGGCCGACGTCTGCTCGGCGTGGCCCATGCCCACGCGCTACAGCACCATCAGCGGCACGAGCATGGCGACACCGCACGTCGCCGGGGTCGCCGCGCTCTGGGCCGAGGCGACCGGACGGCGCGGGCTGGAGCTGTGGGCCACGCTGGTGCAGGAGGGCGAGCGGCTGCTCCAGCCCTCCGTCGACACGGGCAGCGGGCTGGTGCTGGCGCCGCGGTGAACCGTTCCCGGGGCGGCGCGTTCCTCGTATGGTCGGGGGCATGACCCAGGTCAGCGTGACCGTGGACGACCGGCACCTGAGCGCGCTCGACGGCGTCGTGCGGGGCCTGCGCGCCCGCGGGATGCACGTCGACCAGGTGCTCGACGGGCTCGGCATCATCACCGGCTCGGTGCCCCCGGGCACGCTCGGCGCGCTGAGCGCGGTCGCCGGTGTGGCCTCCGTCGACGAGCAGCAGGTGCACCGCCTCCCCCCGCCGGGGGCGCCGGTCCAGTAGCCGGGGTCGCTACCCCTCCGTCGGGACGGCGCGGACCGGGTGCCCCACCCGGAGCGGACCGGCGTGCGGGAGCGGGCGGCGTCCGTCGGCGGCCGGCCCCGGCGCGGGCCCGGCCGGGCGGAGGTCCAGCATCTGCTGCAGCCCCACGAGCAGGATCAGCCGGTGCAGGCAGGGGCTCGGGCGCTGCACCACCAGGGCGCACCCGTGCCGACGGGCGAGGTGGTGCGCCGTCACCAGGGCCCGCAGCCCCGCCGCGTCGCAGAACACGACCTCGGCGGCGTCGACCGACCAGCAGGGGTGCGCCCCGTCGGCCAGCGCGGAGAGCCCGTCGAGCAGCAGGTGGACGTGCTCGCGGTCGAGTTCCCCGGCGACGGTCACCGTGGCGCTCACCAGGTCGACGTCGAGGCGGAAGGGGACCGGCGGGACCTCGGGCGCGGTGTCGGGTGCTGCGAGGTGCAGTGACATGGCGACTCCCTGGCGGGTGCCCCGGCAGGCGGCTCTGGGGCACGGGTCACGCCTGACGGCGTGCGTGGGGCCGGAGCTTCGACCTCGGGGCTCACCGTAGCGGGTGAATCGAGACGGCGCAGCCCTGCAACCCGGCGCGGCGTCTCGTCGTCACCGTCCGCGACCGGCCGGCACCTGCCCACCGGCGGCCGCCCCGGTCGGCGGCGGGCGCCGGGACGCCGCGTGGTGGGATGGGGCCGATGAGCGAGAACGCCGGCCGGCTGCGTGAGGTCCGCCCCGAGGACGCCTTCGACGTCGAGGCCGTGCACGCGTGGCTGGCGCCGCGCGTCCCGGCGCTGGAGGGGCGGGCTGCCCCCCGGGTGCGGCAGTTCTCCGGCGGCGCCAGCAACCTCACCTACCTGCTGGACTACGGCGACCCGCAGCTGGTGCTGCGCCGGCCGCCGCACGGGCACAAGGCCGCCTCGGCGCACGACATGGGGCGGGAGGTGCGGGTGCAGCAGCGGCTGCGGCCGCACCTCCACGTCGTCGCGGAGATCCACGGCTTCTGCCAGGACCACTCGGTCATCGGCAGCGACTTCTACGTCATGGAGCAGCTGGTCGGCACCGTGCTCGGGCGGAAACTGCCCGAAGGCGTCGAGCTCTCCCCCGAGCAGGCCCGGGTGCTGGGCGAGACCGCCTACGACACCCTCGCCGAGCTGCACTCCATCGACGTCGACGCCGCCGGGCTGGCCGACCTCGGCAGGGGGCCCGGGTACGTCCGCCGGCAGGTGGAGGGCTGGTCCCGCCGCTTCCGCGACGCCCGCACCGATGACGTCCCGCCCGCCGAGGAGCTGATGGGCTGGCTCGCCGGGCACCAGCCCGAGGACGTGCGGGCGAGCCTGCTGCACGGCGACTGGAAGCTGGACAACCTGGTGCTGGACCTGTCGGGCACGCCGCGGATCACCGGCGTCCTGGACTGGGAGATGGCCACGGTCGGCGACCCGCTGATGGACCTGGGCGCCTCGCTGGCCTACTGGGTCACCGCCGACGACGACGAGGAGTTCGGGCTGGTCTCCACCCAGCCGAGCACGCTGCCCGGGATGCCCACCCGAGAGCAGCTGGTGGCGCGCTACCTCGAGCGCACGGGGCTCACCACCGGCAACTGGGCGTTCTACGAGGTCTTCGGCCTGTTCCGGCTGGCGGTGATCGTCCAGCAGATCTGGGCGCGGTACCGCTCCGGGCACACCACCAACCCGCGGTTCGCGCACTTCGGCATCGCCGCCGCCGTCCTGCTCCAGCGCGCGGAGCGGCTGGCCGGATGCCGCTGATCTGCCTCGTCCGGCACGGGCAGGCCTCCTTCGGTGCCGACGACTACGACGTCCTGAGCGAGCTGGGCCGCGAGCAGTCCCGCTGCGCGGGCGAGGAGCTGCGGCGGCGGGAGCTGCGCGACCCGCTGGTGCTCTCGGGCACGCTGCGCCGGCAGCGCGACACCGCGGCGCTGCTCGCGGGGGCGGCCGGTTTCGAGCCCGCCGGGGAGCCCGACCCCCGGCTCGACGAGTACGACCACCTCGACCTGCTGAAGCGCTACCCCGCCGACGACGGCGGACCGGTGGGTGGCTCCGGCTCCCGCCAGGTGCAGCGGCTGCTCGACGGCGCGCTCCGCTCGTGGATCGCGGCCGGCGACGCCGACGGCTGGCCGGCCTTCTCGGCGGGGGCGGCCGCGGCCGTCGCCGACCTGGCCGCCGGGCTCCCGCGGGGCCGGGACGCCGTCGTCGTCAGCTCCGGCGGGGTGATCGCGGCGGTCGTGGCCGGGTTGCTCGGTGCGCCGGCCGACGGCGTGGTGGCGCTGAACCGGGCCGCGGTGAACGTCGGGGTCACCTCCGTGCTGGCGGGCGCCTCGGGGCTGTCGCTGCTGGCCTTCAACGACCACGCGCACGTCACCGGCGACCGGCGGCACCTGCTCACCTACCGATGACCCCGCCGTCCGGCAAACCGGTGCCCGACGTCGTCGAGCCCGGCCTGGACGTGCTGTTCTGCGGCATCAACCCCTCGCTGCTGTCGGCGGAGACCGGCCACCACTTCGCGCGCCCCGGCAACCGCTTCTGGCCGGCGATCCACCTCGCCGGGTTCACCCCGCGGCTGCTGCGCCCCGAGGAGGGCCGCGAGCTGCTGCGGTACGGGCTCGGGGTGACCAACGTCGTGGACCGGCCGACGCGCACGGCGGCGGAGCTCTCCGCCCAGGAGCTGCGGGCCGGGGCGGAGGCGCTGGAGCGGCTGGTGGCGAGCGTGCGGCCCCGGGTGCTGGCGGTCCTCGGCATCACGGCCTGGCGGCAGGGCTTCGCGCGGCCCCGGGCGGTCGCCGGGCGCCAGCCCGAGCGGGTCGGCGGTGCGGTCACCTGGGTGGTGCCGAACCCCAGCGGGCTCAACGCGCACGTCCAGCTCCCCGACCTGGCCCGCATCTACGCGCAGCTGCGCCCGGGCGACGCGGGGAGCTGACCGGCCGGGTCAGCCGACGACGACGTCCCAGGGCCGGATGGTCCACGCCGTCACCAGGCCCTGGGTGACGTAGGGGTCCTCCGCCACGAACCGCTCCACCACCTCGCGCGGCGCCGTCCAGACCAGCAGCGCGCGGTCGTACGGGTCGGGCAGCGCGCCGGCCAGCAGCAGCTCGCCCCGCTCGTGCGCCCCTCGCGCCAGCGCGAGGTGGTCGGCGCGCAGGGCGGTCCGGCGCTCCAGGTAGTCGTCGGCCAGGACGTACTCGAGGACCAGGTGCACGGCCCCACTCTCACACCTCGGCACCGGCGGTGGGGCCGGGGGGCGAGAATGCGGGGGTGCCCCGCCTGCTCGTGGTCCACCACACCCCCTCGCCCGCCCTGCAGGCCGTGCTGGAGGCGGTGCGCGAGGGCGTCGGCCTCGTCGACGACGTGGAGCCGGTGCTGCGCCCGGCGCTCTCGGCGGGGGCGGCGGACCTGCTCGCCGCCCACGGCGTCGTCCTGGGCACCCCGGCCAACATCGGCTACATGTCGGGGGCGCTGAAGCACTTCTTCGACACCGTGTACTACCCCTGCCTGGAGGCGACCGCGGGCCTGCCGTTCGGGGTGTACGTGCACGGCAACGACGACACAGAGGGCGCCCTGCGGAGCATCGAGCGGATCACCGGCGCGCTGCGCTGGAAGCAGGTGGCGGCGCCCCTCAGCCTGACCGGGGCGCCCGGCCCGGCGGACCTGGAGGCCTGTCGGGAGCTCGCGGCCACCGTCGCGGTCGGCCTCTGACGCGCCCTCGCGCCGTCCGTGTCGCCGGCCGCTCGCCGGGTACCGCACCGGACCTGCCGGGGAGGAGGGCCGTGTGCCGACACGACGAGCCGTGCTCCGCACTGCCGCCGGCGCCCTCGCCCTGCTGGGGGCCGGGTGCGCGTCCCGGTCACCGCGCCCGGCCGGCGGATCGGGTGAGGAGCGGGACGGCGCGGTGCTGACCGCTCGCCCGGCCGCGCCGCCACCGGAGGGCGTCCCCGAGCCGGGCACCCGGCCGCTCGGGCTCCCGTCCGGGGAGGCCCTCATGCACGTGCCCGCGGGCCTGGGCACCGGTCCCCTGCCGCTGGCCGTCTCGCTGCACGGCGCGGGCGGCGACGCGGACGCGGGGCTGGCCCTGCTGCGGCCGGCGGCCGACGAGCACGGGCTCGTGGTCCTGGCACCAGGCTCCGCCGGCGCGACCTGGGACGCCGTCGGGGGTGGCTACGGCCCGGACGCCGCGCACGTCGACCGGGCGCTGGTCGAGGTGTTCGCCTCGGTGCCGGTGGACCCGGCCCGCACCGCGGTCGCGGGTCTCTCCGACGGGGCGTCGTACGCGCTCGGGCTCGGCCTGGCCAACGGACGGCTCTTCCGCCGGGTCGTCGCGTTCTCCCCGGGCTTCGTGCCTCCGGCCCCGCGGTCGGGCGACCCGGCGGTCTTCGTGTCGCACGGCGTCGACGACGAGGTGCTGCCGATCGACCGGACCAGCCGGCGGATCGTGCCCACCCTGGAGGAGGACGGCTACGACGTCACCTACCGGGAGTTCCCCGGAGGGCACGCCGTACCCGCGGAGGTGGTCGCCGCGGCCGTCGGCTGGATCACCGCCGGCTGAGCCCCGGGCCGTGCTGGATGCCGGAGTGCGGGGCCCGCCAGGTCACCAGCGCAGCGGGTGGGTGGAGCGGGAGTGCGCCGTGCGGCAGGCCCGGCAGTTGCCCCACGAGACGATGGCCAGCGACGTCGCGGGGCCACCGCACTCGGGGCACTCGACGGGCTCGGCCGATCCGGCGCGCGCCTCGGCGATGGCGCGGGTCCGCGGCTCGTGGATCCGCTCGTCCCCCCGGCAGGGGCAACCGAGGTGGGCTTCCTCGCAGCGTCCCTCGTGCGTGGCGATGGCGCGTTCCCCTCGGTCGGGTGGCCGGTGCGGCGGGAATGCCGGGACCGGGACGCGAGAAGGGGCCACGGCGCAGCGCGCCGTGACCCCTTCCCTCACGCGTCGATCAGAGCGCGCGGACGTTCTCCGCCTGCGGGCCCTTCTGGCCCTGCGTGACGTCGAACTCGACCTGCTGCCCCTCGTCGAGGGACTTGTAACCGGAGCCGGTGATGGCGGAGTAGTGGCAGAAGACGTCGGCGCCGCCGCCGTCCTGGGCGATGAACCCGAAGCCCTTCTCCGCGTTGAACCACTTCACAGTGCCCTGAGCCATGTCGTTCTTCTTCCGTGCTGGGAGGTGACCGCACAGGTACGTACCGGGTGCGGGGCCGCCGCACCGACCGGCAGGACCGAGAGGGAACGTCAGGCAGAGACGACTGCGGACGTCCAAGAACGAAAGCAGAGGCGCAACAGCGACCACGGAGAACTGTACAGCCACGTGGGTGGCTCCGTGGGAAGACCTGGTCGCCGCGCTCCTCCGCGGGGTGCGACCCGGCCGGCGGGTGCGGTCGGCGCGTGCGCGAGCATCGTCGGCATGGAGTCCCCGAGCACCCGCGAGCCGGGCTGGGTGCACGACGCCCTGTGGTGGCACGTCTACCCGCTGGGTTTCGTCGGCGCCGAGCCGGCCAACGCCCCGGGGCAGCCGGTCCGGCACCGGCTGCGGCAGCTGCTGCCGTGGCTGGACCACGCGGTCGAGCTCGGCGCCTCGGGGCTCGCCCTCGGCCCGGTCTTCGCGTCGGAGACGCACGGCTACGACACCACCGACCACCTGCGCATCGATCCCCGGCTCGGCGACGACGCCGACTTCGACGCCCTGGTCGCCGCGTGACGCGCCCGGGGCCTGCGCCTGCTGCTCGACGGCGTCTTCAACCACGTGGGCCGCGGTCACCCGGCGTTCCAGCGGGTGCTGGCGGAGGGCCCCGCCGCCGCCACGGCGGGCTGGTTCCGGTTGCGCTGGCCCGGCGGGGCCGAGGCGTGGCGGCCCGGGACGGAGCCCGCCTACGACGACTTCGAGGGGCACGCTGCCCTCGTGGCGCTGGACCACCGGTCCCCGGACGTCGTCGACCACGTCAGCGGGGTGATGGAGCACTGGCTCGACCGGGGCGCCGACGGGTGGCGGCTGGACGCCGCCTACGCCGTGCCCACCGCGTTCTGGGCGCAGGTGGCGGGCCGGGTGCGCGCCCGCCACCCCGGTGCCTACCTGATGGGCGAGGTCATCCATGGCGACCAGCGACGCTTCGTCGCGGAGTCGGGGCTGGACGCGGTCACCCAGTACGAGCTGTGGAAGGCCATCTGGAGCTCGCTCAACGACCGCAACTTCTTCGAGCTCGACGCGGCGCTGAACCGGCACGACGACGTCCTGGGCAGGTTCGTGCCCTACACCTTCGTCGGCAACCACGACGTCACCCGCATCGCCAGCCGGCTGGACGACGAGCGGCACCTCGCGCACGCCCTGGTGGTGCTGCTCACCACCGGTGGCACCCCGGCGGTGTACGCCGGGGACGAGCACGCCTTCCGCGGCGTCAAGGAGGACCGGGCCGGAGGGGACGACGCCGTCCGCCCGGCCTTCCCGGCCGCTCCCGGGGAGCTCTCCCCGCTGGGCCTGCCCGTCTACCACCTGCACCAGGAGCTCATCGGCCTGCGTCGCCGGCACCGCTGGCTGCACACCGCCCGGACGACGACGCTGCACCTGCGCAACGAGCAGGTCGTGTACGAGGCCCGCGAGGGTGCCGGACGGCTCGTCGTGGCGCTGTCGGTCTCCGGCGACCCGTCGGAGCTGCCCGCTCCCGGAGCCGGCGGCGTGCTGGCCGGCCGGGCCGACGTCGTCGCGCCCGGGTCACCCGGCGCCCGGGTGCGGCTCCCCGGGCACGGGTGGGCCGTGTTGGCCGGCTGAGGGCGGGCGGTTCAGCGGCTGGCCGCCAGGTCCTTCACGGCCTTGACCACGTACATCACCGACAGCGCGAGGAACAGGGCCCCGATCGCGGCCCGCACCTGGTCGTCGGTGACCGGGGTGCGCTGGGACACCGGCCCCGCGACGGTGTCGGCCACGCGCGCGCGCCAGCCCTTGAGGCCGGCTTTCCCGAAGGTGATCGCATCCATGGTCGGCGTCCTTACCCCGCCGGCGCCGGGATAGGCGGGGAGGGCGCGCATCGGGCGGGCGCGCGCCGGGCACTGCAGGCGGCATGGAGCTCCCGGTCGGCAGCACCCGCACGGTCGACGTCGGCGATCGCCGGCTGAACGTCTGGGAGGCCGGTGGGACCGGCCCGGTCGTGCTGCTGGTGCACGGCATCCCCACCAACCACCTGCTCTGGCACGACGTCGTCCCCGCGGTCGCCGGCTCGGCGCGGGTGCTGGCCGTCGACATGCTCGGCTACGGCGACTCCGACGCCCCCGGCGACCACCCGGTCGACCTCGCCGTCCAGGCGGCGCTGATGCTGCGGGTGCTGGACGCGCTGTAGGTGGACCGGGCCGTGGTCGTCGGGCACGACCTCGGCGGGGGAGTGGCGCAGATCCTGGCCACCACCAGCACCGGCCGCGTCGCCGGGCTCGGCGTCGTGAACGGGGTCTGCTACGACGGCTGGCCGGTGCCGGTGGTGCGGGCCCTCAAGGCCGGCTGGCCGGCGCTGCCGCTCCTCCCGCCCGCGGTGCTGGCGAACGCGCTGCGCCCGGCGCTGCGCACGCTGTTCACCCACCAGGAGCGGGCCGCCCCGTTCCTCGACCGCTTCGTCGGGCCGTGGGCCCGCCCGGGTGGCCCTCGCGTCCTCGCCCGGCACCTGCGCTCGCTGGACTCGGTGTCCACGCAGACCGTGGCGCCCTTCCTGCCCCGGCTGGCGGTGCCCGCGGAGGTGGTGTGGGGGCGGCAGGACCACCAGATGAAGCCCCGGTACGGGCAGCGGCTGGCCGACGACCTGCCCGGCGCCCGCCTCACCTGGGTCGACGACGCGAGCCACTTCGTGCCCGCGGACCGGCCCGACGTCGTCGCCGAGGCGGTGCTGCGTCTCGTGGAGGGGGCCTGACCGAGGTGTTCCTGCCGGGACGCCCGGGTAGCGGGCGGGGATGACGAGACCGCTGGTCAGACCACGAGGACGGAAGATGATCGCCGGCGTCTGCGCCGGCCTCGCCCAGCGCTTCGGCGTCTCCACGGGCCTGGTGCGGATCGGCTTCGTGCTGTTCGGGCTCTTCGGCGTCGGGGAGCTCGCCTACATCGTGCTCTGGATCATGATCCCGAAGGAGCGCTGAGGGCCGTCGCACGGGGCCTGTGGTTGGCTGTCGGCCCAGCCGCCGGCCCCCGAAGGAAGTGCGATGTCGATCCTCTCCAGCCTCGCCGAGGCGCTGGTCAGCGCGCGCATCGAGGTCGTCGACCTCACCGCGCCCCTGTCGGCGGAGACGCCGGTCATCCAGCTGCCCGAGCAGTTCGCCCAGACGGCGCGCTTCGAGCTGGAGGAGCTGAGCCGCTACGACGACCGTGGCCCGGCCTGGTACTGGAACAACTTCCGCACCGGCGAGCACACCGGCACGCACTTCGACGCGCCCAACCACTGGGTCACCGGGCGGGACGGCGACGACGTCGCCTCCGTGCCCGCGGGGCGGCTGATCGCCCCGGCCGTCGTCCTCGACTTCTCCGAGCAGGCCGCCGCCGACCCCGACTTCCTGCTCGAGGTCGAGCACGTGCGCGCGTGGGAGGCCGAGCACGGCCCGCTGCCCGAGGGCGGCTGGCTGCTGTTCCGCACCGGCTGGGACGCCCGCTCGGCCTCCCAGCAGGAGTTCCTCAACGCCGACGACACCGGCCCGCACACCCCCGGACTGTCGGTCGAGTGCGCGCGCTGGCTGGCCGAGGAGTCGCCGGTGCTGGGGCTCGGCGTGGAGACGGTGGGCACCGACGCGGGTGCCGCGCACTCCTTCGACCCGCCGTTCCCCTGCCACGCGGCGCTGATGGGCAGCGGCAAGTACGGCCTCACCCAGCTGCAGAACCTGGCGCTGCTGCCGCCCACCGGCGCGCTGCTCGTGGCCGCCCCGCTGCCGATCGTCTCCGGCTCGGGCTCGCCGTCGCGGGTGCTCGCGCTGGTCGAGCGGGGATGAGCGGCGGCACCGGGCGCACCGTCGCGCAGGCGGTCGGGGAGACCCTCGTCGCACGCGGGGTCCAGGCGGTGTTCGGCGTCGTCGGCTCGGGCAACTTCGTCGCGACCAACGCGATGGTCGCCGCCGGCGCCCGGTACGTCGCCGCCCGCCACGAGGGCGGGGCGGCCACGATGGCCGACGCCCACGCGCGGGTGACCGGCCGGCCGGCGGTGCTCAGCCTGCACCAGGGCTGCGGGCTGACCAACGCGCTCACCGGCATCACCGAGGCGGCCAAGAGCCGCACCCCGCTGGTGGTGCTGACCGCGGAGGCGACGTCGGCGCGGTCGAACTTCTTCGTCGACCAGCCCGCGCTGGCCGCGGCGGTCGGCGCGGTCTCCCTCCGGGCGACCTCCGCGGACGACGCGGTGGCGGTGGCCGCGGCCGCCGTCGACACCGCTCGCCTGGAGCGGCGCACCGTCGTGCTCAACCTGCCGCTGGACGTGCAGGCGCTGCCGGCCGGGGACGCCGTGCCGCCGCCCGTGCCCACGGCTTCACCCGTCCAGCCCGACGAGGCGGCGATCGTGCGCCTGGCCGGGGCGGTGCGGGCCGCCCGGCGGCCGGTGTTCGTCGCCGGCCGCGGCGCGCGGGCCGCCCGCACCGCGCTGGAGGAGCTCGCCGAGCGGTGCGGCGCGCTGCTGGCCACCTCGGCGGTGGCCCGGGGGCTGTTCCGCGGCAGCGACTGGGACCTCGACGTCTCCGGCGGGTTCGCCACGCCGCTGGCCGCCGAGCTGATCTCGGGGGCCGACCTGATCGTGGGCTGGGGCTGCCAGCTCAACATGTGGACCATGCGCCACGGCCGGCTGATCGCCGAGGACGCGGTCGTGGTGCAGGTCGACGACGAGGCACCGGCGATCGGTGCCCAGCGCGAGGTGGCGTTCGGCGTCGTCGGCGACGTGCGCGCCACCGCCGAGGCGGTCACCGCGGCGCTGGCCGGCGCGTCGGGCGGGTACCGCACCGCGGAGGTGCGGGCGGCCATCGCCGCCCGCGGGCGCTGGCGGGACGAGCCACGAACCGACGGGGAGGGCGGCCGGATCGACCCGCGCGCGCTCACCACCGCCCTGGACGACCTGCTGCCCGCCGAGCGCGTCGTCGCCGTCGACTCGGGCAACTTCATGGGCTACCCGAGCATGTTCCTCGACGTCCCCGACGAGCAGGGCTTCTGCTTCACCCAGGCGTTCCAGTCGGTCGGGCTGGGCCTGGCGACGGCGATCGGCGCGGCGCTGGCCCGCCCCGACCGGCTGCCGGTGGCCGCGCTCGGCGACGGCGGGGCGCTCATGGGCGCCGCGGAGCTGGAGACGGTGGTCCGGCTCGGCCTGCCGATGGTCGTCGTGGTCTACGACGACGCCGGCTACGGCGCCGAGGTGCACCACTTCGGCCCCGACGGGCACCCGCTGGAGACCGTCCGGTTCCCCGAGACCGACTTCGCCGCCATCGCCCGCGGGCACGGGTACGACGCGGTCACCGTCCGGGAGCCCGCCGACCTCGACGGCGTCGCCGCCTGGCTGGCCGGCCCCCGGACCGCGCCGCTGCTGGTCGACGCCAAGGTGACCCGCGACGAGCCGTCGTGGTGGCTGGAGGAGGCGTTCCGCGGCCACTGAGGCCGCGGAGCGGTCACCAGGCGGTGGTCGCCTGCAGCACCGCCTCGGTCAGCGCACGGGTGCGCAGGCCGGTGACCTGCTGGTACTCGGGGTCGGCGACCATGCGGCTGAACGCCTCGCGCGAGGGGTAGCGGACCAGCAGCACCGCGTCCCAGTCCTGCCCGGACTCGGCCACCAGCGGCGTGGAGCCGCTGCCGGCGTAGAGCACCTCGCCGCCGTACCGCGGCAGGAACGTGGTGGAGAGGGCGTCGGCGTACTGCGCGTAGAGCTCCCGCCCGCCCTCGGCGAACCGGAGCAGGTTGAGCATCACGACGGGGCCGCCGGGGTCCTCCTGCAGGTAGCGCTTCAGGTCCGCACCGCGTGGATCGATCGCCATGCCGGCAAGCTACCGGGCCGGGTGACCGGGCCGGTCGCGGGTAGGGACGGCGGATGGACCAGGCAGCACGCCCCACCGAGCACACCCTGCGGCTCCGCGACGGCCGGACGCTGGCCTGGGCCGAGCACGGCGACCCCGACGGCTGGCCGGTGCTGGGCTGCCACGGCTCGCCGAGCTCCCGGCTGGAGCGGCACGTCGAGGACCCGGCCGACTACCGGCGGTGGGGGGTGCGCTTCATCGTGCCCGACCGGCCCGGCTTCGGGCGCTCGGACCCGCACCCCGGCCGCCGGGTCGCGGACTGGCCCGGCGACGTCGCCCAGCTGCTGGACCACCTCGGCGTCGAGCGGTGCGCGGCGCACAGCCTCTCCGGGGGCGCGGCCTACGCGCTGGCCTGCGCGCACGCGCTCGGCGAGCGGGTGACGACCGTGGGCATCCTCGGCGGCGCGCCCCCGCCGGACGTCCCCTGGCCGTGGCCGCGCTGGATCCCCGGGCAGCTGCGGGCCGCGGTGCACCGCCCGGGCCGGCTGGCGGCGGTGCTGCGGCCGGTGTTCGCCCCGATCGGGCTGCGGCCGGCGATGATCCCGCGCTACCTGCAGCTGCGGCTCAACGCCGCCGACCGGCGGGTGATCGGGCGCCCCGCCGTCCGGCGGGTGCTGGCCGACACCTTCACCGAGGGGCTGCGCAACGGCAGCGCGGTGCTCGCCGAGGACCGCGCCCTGCTGTTCCGGCCGTGGGGCTTCCCGCTGTCGGAGATCGGCCAGCAGGTGCACGTCTGGCACGGCACGCAGGACTGGCAGGTGCCCGTCGTGCTCGGTCAGGTGCTGAGCGCGATGCTGCCCCGCTGCTCGGCGCGCTGGCTCCCCGGGGAGGGGCACTTCCTCGTGTTCGACCACGCCGAGGAGGTGTACGCCGCACTGCGGCCCTGACCCGCGTCAGGCCAGCTGCGCGGCCACCAGCGGCTCGAGCGTGGCCCGCGGGTGCCGCTGCTGCAGGATCCGCAGCGCCCACTTGTCGGGGAACAGCGCCAGCAGCTCGCCGCCGGGCCGCTGCACCACTTCGACGCCGCCGGACGAGGCGATCAGCGGCAGCGACTCCTCGTCGGTGCGCATCGCCAGGCTGTAGGGCAGCCGGTCCAGCGCGACGGGGGCGTTGAACTCGTGCTCCATCCGGTGGGTGGCGACCTCGAACTGCATGGGCCCCACGACGGCCAGCACCGGCGAGCCGTCGCCGCGGCGCTCGGAGCGGAGCACCTGCACCACGCCCTCGGAGTCCAGCTGCTCGATGCCCTTGCGGAACTGCTTGTGCTTGGCGGTGTCCCGGCTGCGGACGACGGCGAAGTGCTCGGGCGCGAAGGTGGTCAGCGGCGGGAAGGCGACCGGCCGCTCGGTGAACAGCGTGTCGCCGACCCCGAGGGCCGAGGCGTTGACCAGGCCGACGACGTCGCCGGGGTAGGCGACGTCGACGCTCTCCCGCTCGCGGCCGAACACCTGCTGGGCGTACTTGGTGGCGAACGGCCGGCCGGTGCGGCCGTGGGTGACGACCATGCCGCGCTCGAAGACGCCCGAGCAGATGCGGATGTAGGCCAGCCGGTCGCGGTGCGCGGCGTCCATGCCCGACTGCACCTTGAACACGAAGGCGCTGAACGGCTCGCCGAGGTCGCGCACTGCGCCGCCGGCGTCCGGGCGCCCGGCCGGGGCGGGGGCGAGGTCGACCAGCGTGTCCAGCAGCGCCCCGACGCCGAAGTTGGAGACGGCGGAGGCGAACAGCACCGGCGTGGTGACCCCGCCGAGGAAGGACTCCTGGTCGTGCTCGGCGCCGGTGGCCTCGAGCAGCTCGGCCTCCTCGACGGCCTGCGCCCAGACCTCGCCCTCCCGGGCGGTGGCCTCGGCCGCGGCGAGCAGCTCCTCGGGGGCGATGGTGGCGCCGCCGGCGGTGCGGGTGAAGCGGCGGAAGGTGCCGTCGCGGCGGTCCAGCACGCCGCGGAAGTCCCCGGCAATGCCCACCGGCCAGGTCAGCGGGGTGGGGGTCAGCCCGGTGCGCTCGCCGATCTCGTCCATCAGCTCCAGGGCGTCCTTGCCCGGGCGGTCCCACTTGTTGATCACGGTGACGATCGGGATGCCGCGGTGCTTGCAGACGGCGAAGAGCTTCATCGTCTGCGTCTCGAGACCCTTGGCGGCGTCGACGAGCATCACCGCGGCGTCGACGGCGGTGAGCACCCGGTAGGTGTCCTCGGAGAAGTCGGCGTGGCCGGGGGTGTCGAGCAGGTTGATCACCGCGTCGCGGTAGGAGAACTGCAGCGCCGCGGAGGTGATGGAGATGCCGCGGGCGCGCTCCATGTCCATCCAGTCCGACACGGTGCCGCGCCGGCCGGCCTTGCCGTGCACCGCCCCGGCCTGCCCGATCACCCGGGCGTGCAGGGCGAGGGCCTCGGTGAGCGTGGACTTCCCGGCGTCGGGGTGGCTGATGACGGCGAAGGTGCGCCGCCGGGCGGCCTCGGTGACCGCGGCCCGGCCGGTGCGGTCGACGTCGCCGGCGGGGGTGGCGGTCACGGGTGGTTCTCCTCGGGGTGGTGCGGGCGCGGCCGCGGGCAGGGACCGGCGGCCGCG
>NZ_SSXA01000004.1 GCF_021698975.1 Blastococcus sp. KM273128
CTGGGACACGGAGGGGGCTCCAGGGGTGCGGGGGGAGGTCAGCGCGGGCGCGCTGCGGTCGAGGCGCGGGGGACCAGCGAGGTGGCCAGCTCCATGCGCTGGCTGTCCAGCTGGCCGCCGGTGATCAGCTCGTGGAGCATCCGGCCGGCCATCCGGCCCATGTCGGCCAGCGGCTGGCGCACGGTGGTCAGCGGCGGCGAGGACCAGCGGGCCATGGGCAGGTCGTCGAAGCCGACCACGGAGAGGTCCGCCGGCACCGAGAGACCGGCCTGGCGGGCCGCCTCCAGGACGCCGAACGCCTGCTCGTCGCTGCCGGCGAAGACCGCCGTCGGCGGGTCGGGCAGCTCCAGCAGCAGGCGGGCCTGGTCGTAGCCGCCCTCGTGGTGGAAGTTGCCGTGCCGGACCAGCTCGGGGTCGACGCCGATGCCGGCGCGCTCGAGGGCGGCGCGGTAGCCGTCGATGCGGGCCCGGCTGCACAGGAAGTCCTGCGGCCCGCCGATCACCGCGATGCGCCGGTGGCCGAGCTCGACCAGGTGCTCGGTGGCGGCGAGCCCGCCGGCCCAGTTGGTCGCGCCGACGCTGGGCACGTCCTGCCCGGGCATGTCGACGGGGTCGATGACGACGACGGGGAGGTGCGAGCTGCCCAGGCGCCGCTGGTCGGCGGCGGTGATCCGCGAGGTGACGACGAGCGCGCCCTGCCGGCCACCGTTGATCAGCTGCTGCACCCAGTCGGCGCCGGGGTCGCGGGCGAGGGTGCCCACGACCACGTCCAGCCCGCTCTCGGTGATCCCGCGCAGGATCTCCACCGCCCAGGGGCTGTCCAGCGCGGTGAAGACGACGTCGACCAGCGGCCGCGCGGCAGCGGCGGCACGGCGGGTGACGGGCACGTAGTTGTGCTCCTCGAGCAGGGCGAGGACGTGCGCGCGGGTGGTGGGTGAGACGTCCTGGCGGCCGTTGACGACCTTGGAGACGGTGGGGAGGGAGACGCCGGCCGCGGCCGCGATGCTGGCCAGCGTCGGCCTGCCCAGCTGGGGTGTCGCCACTGCCGTCCTCCTCCAGGTGCGCGCCTGCACGTGATCCCACCGGACCACCGCCGGCGCGGCCCGTCCAGTGGTGCACGTCACCGAACGGGAGCGGCGATGCTATCGAAAGTTTCGGAGCACCGGTAGCCCGGACGGTCGATCCGGGACGCTAGCCGGGCCACCCGGAACGCGCCAGACATCACTCGACATGGTCAGATCACGCGGCGTTTACGACGCCGTTGACACCGATGGTGACCCGGCTTACATTCTCGCAACTGCTCGAAACTTTCGGTGTTCAACGACGAAACAGGAAGGTGGCGGTGGGATGTCCCTCCGGCGTCTGACCCGCGTGACCACTCAGGCGGGCGCACTGGTCCTGGCAGGCGCGCTGGTCGCGGCCTGCGGCTCTTCCGGCCCCGCGGGCGGGGGTGGGGGAGAGGGCGGCACCGGTCAGGTGTGGGCTCTCGAGGACGCCGCCCTCAACCCGATCGAGGAGGCCTCGATCGAGCGCTTCAACGAGGGCTCCGACTCCGGCGAGCTGGAGCTGGCGACCTTCGGCAACGACCCCTACAAGCAGCGGCTGCGCG
Organism: Blastococcus sp. KM273128; assembly: GCF_021698975.1. Lineage (GTDB taxonomy): Bacteria > Actinomycetota > Actinomycetes > Mycobacteriales > Geodermatophilaceae > Blastococcus. Next base: position 1,610 of record NZ_SSXA01000004.1, read on the forward strand.
TCGCGCTCGGCTCGCCGAACGCGCCCGACCTGTTCTTCAACTGGGGCGGCGGCAACCTCAAGGAGTACGTGGACGCCGGCCAGGTCGAGGACCTCACCGGTCTGCTCGACGAGAACCCGGAGCTCCGCGACGCCTTCCTGCCCAGCGTGCTCGCCGGCGCGGAGCTGGACGGCGCGAACTACGGCCTGCCGATGCGCGGCATGCAGCCGGTGGTGCTCTTCTACAACCAGTCCGTGCTCGAGTCCGCCGGTGTCGAGGTGCCGCAGACCTGGGACGAGCTGCTCGCCGCCGTCGACGCCCTCAGCGCGGCCGGTGTCACGCCGATCGCGCTGGCCGGCACCCAGGCGTGGACCGAGCTGATGTGGATCGAGTACATCCTCGACCGCGTCGGTGGCCCCGAGGTCTTCCAGGCCATCCGGGACGGCGAGGAGGGCGCGTGGGAGGACCCGGCGGTCCTCGAGTCGCTGGAGATGCTCCGCGAGCTCATCGACCGCGGCGCCTTCGGGAACGACTTCGCCTCCGTCGGCTACGACGTCGGCGGCGCGTCGACGATCCTGGCGCAGGGTGACGCGGGCTTCCACCTCATGGGCTCGTGGGAGTACACCAACCAGCTCAACGACAGCCCCGAGTTCGTCGAGGCCGGCGACCTGGGCTGGACCACCTTCCCGGCGATCGAGGGCGGCGCGGGCGACCCGTCGAACCTGGTCGGCAACGTGTCGAACTTCTACTCGCTGACCAGCTCCTCGGAGAACAAGGAGGCGGCGCGGGAGTACCTGTCGACCGCGCTCACCAGTGAGGAGTACATCTCCGACCTCATCGAGGCCGGTGACGTGCCGCCGGTGCAGGGCATCCGCGACCAGCTCGCGGAGACCGAGAACGGCGACTACGCGACGTTCATCTACGACGCGACGGCCGACGCGGACAACTTCCAGCTGTCCTGGGACCAGGACCTGCCGGCCGACGAGGCCACGGAGATGCTGACCCAGCTGGAGCAGTTCTTCCTCGGCACCCAGACGCCGCAGGGTTTCGTCGACGCGATGTCCGGCGTCTGACCGGTACCTGAACGGCATGCAGGACACGGCACAGCGGACCAGGACAGGGGCACCACGCATGGCGGTCACCCGGCAGGACCGGCCCTCGGGCTGGTACCTGGCACCAGCGGTCGCGTTCTTCGGGGCGTTCGCGGTGCTGCCCATGGTCCTGGTCGTCTACCTCAGCTTCACCTCCTGGAACGGCTTCGGGTTCCCCGCGCTGTCCGGCGCGGAGAACTGGACCCGGCTGATCGAGGACGGGCGGGCCTGGGACTCGCTGTGGCTGACCCTGCTGTTCATGGTGCTGACCTGGGTCGTCCAGACCCCGATCGCGATGCTGATCGGGGTCTGGGCGGCCGGGCACCAGCGCAACCGCGCGGTGCTCAGCTCCTTCTTCTTCCTGCCGCTGCTGCTCTCCACGGCGGCGATCGCGCTGCTGTGGGCCGCGGTGCTCGACCCCAACTTCGGCGCCACCCAGGCGCTGCCGTTCCTGGACGGCGTCAACTTCCTGGGCAACACCGAGCTGGTCGTCTACACCGTGGTCTGGGTGATCAGCTGGCAGTACATCCCGTTCCACACGCTGCTGTACCAAGCCGCCGCCCGGCAGGTGCCGCAGAGCCTCTACGAGGCGGCCACCCTCGACGGTGCCGGCCGCTACCGGCAGTTCTTCACCATCACGCTGCCGCTGCTGAAGTACACCGTGATCACCTCGACGGTGCTGATGCTCGTCGGCTCGGTGACCACCTTCGACACCATCCTCATCCTCACCGGGGGCGGGCCGGGCACGGCGACCCGCATCCTGCCGCTGCACATGTACATCACCGGCTTCAGCGGGTTCGAGTTCGGCTACGCCAGCGCCATCGCGGTCCTGCTGCTGCTGCTGGGGGCGGGGCTCTCCCTCGCCGTGACCAGCGCCACCGGCTTCCGCAAGATGCAGAGCCAGCAGGAGGGCATGTGAGCGACCGCGCGCCGCTGGGCGGGGACGACAGCACGAGGGGCGCGGTGGGCGTGCGGACGGCGGAGGCGCCGACCTCGCCGATCGCCCCGGTGCCCGAGGTGCCCGAGCGCCAGCGGCGCCGGGTGTGGAACCGGCGGCGTGCCCACGGCCGCCCCAACGTCCTGGCCGGGGTGCTGGCCACCGTCTGGCTGGCGCTGGTCGCCGTCCCGCTGTACTTCCTGGTCGCGGCGAGCTTCCGCACCCGCTCGGAGTACCTGTCGGACAACCCGCTGGCCCCGCCGCCGAATCCGACGCTCGAGAACTACGAGACCGTCCTCACCGGCGACTTCCCGACGTACCTGCTCAACACCGTGCTCGTGACGGTGGCCACCGTCGCGATCGTCGTGGGCCTCACGCTCCCGGCCGGTTACGCCGTCGCCCGCAACGCCGGCCGCGCGGTGCAGCGCGGCTTCTCCCTCATGCTCGTCGGCCTGGCCATCCCCGCCCAGGCGGCGATCATCCCCGTCTACCTGATGATCACCCAGCTCCACCTGTACGACACCCTGCTCGCGGTCATCCTGCCGACGGCGGCCTTCGCGATGCCGGTGGCGCTGCTGGTGATGACCAACAGCCTGCGCGACATCCCCCGCGAGCTGTACGAGGCGCAGACCCTCGACGGCGCCGGCCCGTTCCAGGCCCTGCGCCACCTCGTGCTCCCGCTGGCCAAGCCGGCGATCACCACGGTGGCGGTCTTCACCTCGCTCACCGCGTGGAACGGCTTCCTCTTCCCCCTCGTGCTCACCCAGTCCGTGAGCACCCGCGTGCTCACCCTGGGCCTGTGGGACTACCAGGGGCAGTTCGGCACCAACGTCCCGGCGCTGCTGGCGGCGGTCACGCTGTCGGTCGTCCCGATCTTCATCCTGTACCTCGTCGGCCGCCGGTACCTGCTGAGCGGCCTGACGGCCGGCGCCGGCAAGTAGCCCGGCCGCGCACCCGAGAGGAAACCCATGGCCTCCGTCACCTACGAGGGCACCAGCTGCGTCTACGGCGGCGCGGCACGACCGGCGGTGGACCGGCTCGACCTGGCCATCGAGGACGGCGAGTTCCTCGTCCTCGTCGGCCCGTCCGGGTGCGGCAAGTCGACGTCGCTGCGGATGCTCGCCGGCCTCGAGGACGTCACCGACGGCCGCATCCTCATCGGCGACCGCGACGTCACCGAGGTCCCGCCGAAGGACCGCGACATCGCGATGGTCTTCCAGAACTACGCGCTCTACCCGCACATGACGGTCGCGGACAACATGGGCTTCGCCCTGAAGATGGCGGGGCTCGGCAAGGCGGAGATCGCCCAGCGGGTGCAGGAGGCGGCCCGGCTGCTGGACCTGGAGCCCTACCTGGACCGCCGGCCCAAGGCGCTCTCGGGCGGTCAGCGCCAGCGCGTCGCCATGGGCCGGGCCATCGTGCGCCAGCCGCAGGTGTTCCTGATGGACGAGCCGCTGTCCAACGATGACCATGGGCGACCGCGTCGCGGTGCTCAAGGACGGCGTGCTCATGCAGGTGGGCCGCCCGCGCGAGCTCTACGACCGGCCGGCGAACGTCTTCGTGGCCGGCTTCATCGGCTCGCCCGCGATGAACCTCCTCACCCTGCCGGTGGTCGAGGGCGGCGTGCGCCTCGGCGACGAGGTGCACCCGGTACCCCGGGACGTCCTCGGCGACGCCTCCGACCCGCGGGTCACCGTCGGCGTCCGACCGGAGGACCTGGAGCTCGCCGGCCACGGGCTGCCCGTCGAGGTCGACGTCGTGGAAGAGCTCGGGGCCGACGCCTTCGTCTACGGCCGCACGACCGCCGGGGGCGAGGAGCACCTGGTCACCGCCCGGGTCGACGGGCGCATGCCGCCGGCGAAGGGCGAGGTGGTGCACGTGCGCCCGCGCGCCGGGCACGTGCACCTGTTCGACGGCCGCAGCGGCGCCCGGCTGGGCGGCTGAGACCCCCGTCCGGCGGCCTGGACGCGGGCCGCCGGACCGGGCACCGCGGCGCGTGCGGAGAGGTGCAGCGCGCGCGGGGGGAGCGTCCGGCGGTGCGCTCCCTAGACTCGTGTGGTCCCCGGGCGAACGGGGCCGCGCGAACGAGGAGTGTGCATGGCCGTCCGAGCCATCCGGGGTGCGACCCAGGTCGACGCCGACGACCGGCAGCAGGTGCTCGAGGCGACCCGCGAGCTGGTGAGCGCGGTGCTGGAGCGCAACGGGCTAGAGCACGACGACGTCATCAGCATCCTGTTCACCGCCACCCCCGACCTGGTGTCCGAGTTCCCGGCCCTGGCCGCGCGCGAGCTGGGCATGGGCGGGGTGCCGCTGATGTGCGCCTCCGAGATCGGCGTGCCGCACGCGCTGCCGCGGGTGCTGCGCCTGATGGCCCACGTCGAGACGCCGCGGTCGCGCGCGGAGATCCAGCACGTCTACCTGCGCGGCGCCGTGGCGCTGCGGCGCGACATCGCGCAGTGATCCGAGAACGACGAACGAGCAGGAGCACATGAGCACCCCCCAGAGCCCCTTCCGCGGGTCGGTGACCCTCGACGGCCCGTCGGGGACCGGAAAGTCCAGCGTCGCCCGCGGCGTCGCCGCCCGGCTGGGCGCGGCGTACCTCGACACCGGGGCGATGTACCGCGCGGCCACCGTCGCCGTCCTCGACGCCGGTGTGGACCCCGCGGACGCCGAGGCCGTGGCCCGCACCGTCGCCGAGGCGGGCATCGTCGTGGGCACCGAGGCCGGCACCGAGCGGGTCGAGGTCGGCGGCGCCGACGTCGCCGCCCGCATCCGCGGCGCCGAGGTGACCCGCGCGGTCTCCGCGGTCTCGGCCGTCCCCGCGGTCCGCCGGCAGCTGGTCGCCCAGCAGCGCGCCCTGGTCGCCGGTGCCGAGGCGGTCGTGGTCGAGGGCCGCGACATCGGCACGGTGGTGCTGCCCGACGCGACGCTGAAGGTCTACCTGACCGCGGCCCCCGAGGTGCGGGCGCAGCGCCGCGCCGGCCAGCTCGGCGTCACCGACGCCGCGGAGATCGCCGCGCTCGCCGCCGACCTGCGCCGCCGCGACGAGTACGACAGCAGCCGGGCCGACAGCCCGCTGCGCCCGGCGGAGGACGCCGTCGTCGTCGACAGCAGCGACCTCTCCCAGGCGCAGGTGGTCGACCGCATCGTGCTCCTGGCGGAAACGGCCGTGCCCGCAGGGGAGCGCCGGTGACCGAGCCCGAGGGCGGGCCGCTGCCCGTCGTGGCCATCGTCGGCCGGCCCAACGTGGGCAAGTCGACCCTGGTGAACCGCTTCCTCGGCCGCCGTGCGGCCGTCGTGCAGGACACCCCGGGCGTGACCCGCGACCGCATCTCCTACGAGGCGCTGTGGAACGGCAAGCGCTTCACCGTGGTCGACACCGGCGGCTGGGACCCCAAGGCCGCGGGCCTGGGCGCCTCCATCACCCGGCAGGCCGAGCACGCGATGAGGACCGCCGACGTCATCGTCTTCGTCGTCGACAGCCAGGTGGGCGCCACCGAGACCGACCTGGCCGCGGCGCGGGTGCTCCGGCGCAGCGACCGGCCGGTGATCCTGGTCGCCAACAAGGTCGACGACGAGCGCAGCGAGGCCAACGCCGCCGAGCTGTGGTCGCTCGGTGTCGGCGAGCCGCACCCGGTCAGCGCGCTGCACGGCCGGGCCAGCGGCGACCTGCTCGACCTCGTCCTCGACGCGATGCCCGAGGCGCCGCGCGAGCAGGAGGGCGAGGGCGGCCCCCGCCGGGTGGCCCTGGTCGGCCGGCCCAACGTGGGCAAGTCCAGCCTGATCAACCGGCTGGCCAAGGAGGAGCGGTCGGTCGTCGACTCGGTCGCGGGCACCACCGTCGACCCGGTCGACTCGATCGTCACCCTGGGCGGCGAGGAGTGGCGGTTCGTCGACACCGCGGGGCTCCGCCGGAAGGTCAACACCGCCAGCGGCATGGAGTACTACGCCAGCCTGCGCACCGAGGCCGCGATCCAGGCCGCCGAGGTCTGCGTGGTGCTGCTGGCCGCCGACGAGGTGATCAGCGAGCAGGACCAGCGGGTCATCACCCAGGTCATCGAGGCCGGCCGCGCGCTCGTCCTGGCCTTCAACAAGTGGGACACCCTCGACGAGGACCGGCACGCCCAGCTCGAGCGGGAGATCGACCGCGACCTCGCGCACGTGAAGTGGGCGACGCGGGTGAACATCTCCGCGTCCACCGGCCGTGGCGTGGGCAAGCTCCCCGACCACCTCCGGGCCGCGATCGCCGCGTGGGAGACCCGCGTGCCGACCGCCGAGCTCAACACGTTCGTGCGGGGGCTGGTGCAGGAGACGCCACCGCCGGCCCGCGGTGGGCGCGCGCCGAAGATCAAGTACGTCACGCAGGCCGACGTCCGCCCGCCGCGGTTCGTCGTCTTCTCCACCGGCTTCCTGGAGGCGGGCTACCGCCGGTTCCTGCAGCGCAAGCTGCGCGAGCGGTGGGGCTTCCAGGGGACCCCGATCGAGATCTCGGTGAAGGTCCGCGAGGGGCGGGAGAAGGACGGCAAGCGCGGCTGACCACCGTCGAGGCCGGGGAGGGCCGTGCGGTAGCCTTCTCGGGCGGTCGTTCGCGGCCCGGGGAGCCCCCGGGTGTCGTCCGGCCCGCGGGCTGTAGCGCAGCTTGGTAGCGCACCTGACTGGGGGTCAGGGGGTCGCAGGTTCAAATCCTGTCAGCCCGACAGAGCAGGCCAGGGGCCGTCCGGGAGCGATCCGGGACGGCCCTGTGCGTCTGCGCCGGGCGGTCGTGCCCACCGCCCCGCACGACGTCGGCGAGCACGCGGACGCCCCGGCGGATCTGCTGCTCGCGGACGTTGCCGAAGGCCAGCACGAGGGCCGGCGGGTGCTCGTCGGTGCCCGCGTCCCCGCACCGGTAGCTGCTCAGCCCGTCGACCAGCACGCCCCTGGCCGCCGCGGCCGCCGCGACGGCGCGCTCGGACGCCCCCTCGGGCAGCCGCAGCACGGCGTGGCAGCCGGCCGCCAGCCCCGTGAGCCGGCCCACCCCGAAGGCGTGCTCCACCTCGGCCACCAGCACGTCGCGCCGGGCCCGGTAGACCTCGCGCACCCGGCGCAGGTGGCGGTCGAACCGGCCCGACTCCACCAGCAGCGCCAGCGCCTCCTGGTCCAGCCGCGGGGCGTCCCGGCAGCTGAGCCGCTTCTCCTCCGCGATCGCCGCCACGAGGTGCGGTGGCGCCAGCACCCAGCCCAGCCGGATCGCGGGGGCGAGCGTCTTGCTGACCGACCCGAGCGCGACCACCCGGTTGGGGGCGAGGCCCTGCAGCGAGCCGACGGGCTGCCGGTCGTAGCGGAACTCGGCGTCGTAGTCGTCCTCCAGCACCACCCCGTCGACCTCCTCGGCCCAGGTCACGAGGTCGCGGCGGCGGGACGGGCCGAGCGCGACACCGGTGGGGCACTGGTGGGCCGGCGTCAGCAGCACCGCCCGGGCCCCGCTCGCGCGGAGGCGGTCGACGTCGAGGCCGTCGTCGTCCACGGGGACCGGCACGGGCACCAGGCCGGCGCGGCGCGCGAGGGCCTCGTGCTCGCGCGGGCCCGGGTCCTCCAGCCCGATGTGCCGGACGCCGCGCCGGGCCAGCACCGCGAGGGTGAAGGTCAGCCCCTGCCGGAACCCCGAGACGACGACGGCGTCCCCGGCCACCGCGCAGCCCGCCCGGACGCGGCGGTGGTAGGCGGTCACCACCTCCCTCAGGTGCCGCGAGCCGGCCGGGTCCTCGTCGCCCAGGTCCGCCGTCGGCACCGTCCGCGCGGCCTCCGCCACCGCCCGGCTCCACGCGGTCAACGGAACCGAGGCCAGGTCGGGCAAGCCGTAGCGGAAGTCGACCTCGACCGGCCGGGGGAGCGGACCGGCCTCGCTCCGCGCCGGCCGCGGTGACCCCGGGGCGGGGGTGGCGGCGACCCGCGTGCCCGAGCCGGCCGCCGACTCGAGGTAGCCCTCGGCCAGCAGCTGCTCGTAGGCCTCGACGACGGTGCCGCGCGAGACGCCGAGCCGCTCGGCCAGCCGCCGGGTCGAGGGCAAGCGCTCCCCGGCGCCGAGCCGGCGGCCGCGGATCGCCGCCCGCAGCTGGTCCTGGAGCTGGACGCCGAGCCCACCGGCGCCGCGGTCGAGCGTCACCAGGAGGTCCGGTCCGTCCCGGCCCCACGCCACCGCCATGCGGCGAGTACACCAACTGGACCGCTCCAGCGGCGGGCGAGTGGACCTCCCGCCCGGACCGCGTTCCGCGCACGATCGGAGCCGATCCCCACGGGGGCGGACCACGGGCGGGAGGAACCACCGTGCTGATCCAGGTCGCCGACGACGTGCTGGTCCACCGGAGCGAGCTGCTGCAGAACAACGCCGTCGTCGTGCGGGGACGGGACGGCGTGCTGCTCGTCGACCCCGGTCTGACGGGCGACGAGATGGCCTGCCTGGCCGGGGACCTGGCCGGGCTGGGCCGGCCGGTCGTGGCCGGGTTCGCCACGCACCCCGACTGGGACCACGTGCTCTGGCACCCCGCTCTCGGCGACGCCCCGAGATACGGGACGGCGCGCTGCGCGGCGGTGCTGCGCGAGCACCTGGCGCAACCGGACTGGCGGGCCCGCGCCGCCGAGGGCCTGCCGCCGGAGATCGCCGGCGAGGTGCCGCTGGACCTGTTCGGCCGGATCACCGGCCTGCCTCCCGCGGCCGAGCAGCTGCCGTGGGACGGCCCTCGGGTCCGGGTGATCGAGCACCCGGCGCACTCCCCGGGGCACGCCGCGCTGCTGATCCCGGACGCCCGCGTCCTCGTGGCCGGCGACATGCTGTCCGACGTCTTCGTCCCGATGCTCGACGAGTGGTCCGGCGCCAACGACCCGGTGGAGGAGTACCTCGCCGGCCTGCGGCTGCTGGAGGCGGTGGCGGACGACGTCGACGTCGTCGTCCCGGGGCACGGGTCCGTCGGCGGCGCCGGTTCGGCGCGCGCCCGGCTCGCGCTGGACCGCGCGTACGTCTGCGCCCTGCGGGACGGCCGCGAGCCCGACGACCCGCGGATCGGCCCGTCGGTGCCGCCTGGCTGGGAGTGGGTGGCCGGCATCCACGCCGGGCAGGCGACGGAGGTCGCGCGGTGGCGCGGGCACGAGGGCGCCCCGGCGTGAGCGCGCGACACCGGCCCGGCACGCCGTCGCGTCGACCGTTATCCCCAACATACAGGCGGCAACACCTCGACGGGCGACGGCGCAGCGAGGGCAGAGGAGCGCGCCGGCGGGTGACCGGGGCCGCCGCCGCACCTACCGTCGGGTCATGTCGCTGACCCTCGGCACCGGCCCCCTCGCCCGTCCCGCGCAGGGGCAGGTGAACGGCGATCTGTGGGCGGCGCTGCCCGCCCACGCCGTCTACACCCACCCGCTGCAGGAGCGCATCCACGGCGTGCTGGCCGGCCGCACCGTCGTCGACACCACCCGAGCGGTCCTGCTGCACGAGACCGGCCTGCTGCCGCGCTGGTACCTCCCGGAGGACGACGTGGCGCCGGGCCTCCTCGTGCCCAGCAGCACCCGCACCACCTGCCCGTTCAAGGGCGAGGCCCGCTACTGGCACCTGGAGGTCGACGGGCGCCGGGTCGAGGACGCCGCCTGGTCCTACCCGGCGCCCGTCGCGGGCTGCCCGCCGCTGGCCGGCCTGCTCTCCTTCTACCCCGAGCGGCTGGACTCCTGGTGGATCGAGGACGAGCAGATGCTCGGCCACCCCCGCGACCCGTTCCACCGGGTCGACGCCCGGCGCTCCTCCCGGCACGTCGTCGTCCGCGTCGGCGGCGAGGTGGTCGCGGAGACGTGGTCGCCGGTCGCCGTCTTCGAGACCGGGCTTCCCGTGCGCTGGTACGTGCCCGAGGCCGACGTCGCCGACGGCGTGCTGGCCGAGAGCCCGACGACCTCGGAGTGCCCGTACAAGGGCGTGGCGACCTACGAGCACGTCGTCGTGGGCGGGCGCCGCTTCGAGGACGCCGCCTGGTGCTACCGCGAGCCGCTGCTCGAGGCGCTGCCCGTCGCGGGGTACCGCTCCTTCGACGGCGACGAGGTCGAGGTGCAGGTCGGCGGGTGACCGGCCCGGCGCTCAGGCGTCGTAGTCGACCGTGACCTCGTCGGTGGCCGGCAGCGACTGGCAGGTGAGCACGAAGCCGGCCTCGACCTCGGCGGGCTCGAGGGCGTAGTTCCGCCGCATCTCCACCGCGCCGGCGGTGACCCTCGCCCGGCAGGTGCCGCACACCCCGCCCTTGCACGCGAAGGGCAGGTCCGCGCGCACCCGCTGGGCGGAGTCGAGCACGGGCTCGCCCCGGGGGAGGGCCAGCGTGGTGGAGCGGCCGTCGAGGACGACGGTCACCTGCGCGCTCGGCCCCTCGACCGTCCCCTCGTCGCCGCGCACCGGCTCCGGCGGGACGTCGTCGACGTAGAACAGCTCCTGGTGCAACCGCTCCGGCGGTACGCCCAGCTCGGCGAGCAGCGCGCGGGCGTCGGTGACCATCCCGTGCGGACCGCACAGCCACCAGTGGTCGACGTGCGGGGCGTCGACCAGGTTGCCCACCAGCGCGCGCAGGCGGTCACCGTCGAGCCGGCCGCTGGTCAGCTCGGCGTCGCGCGGCTCTCGGGAGAGCACGTGCACCAGCTGGAGCCGGGGGCCGTGGCGGTCCTTCAGGTCGGCGAGCTCGTCGGCGAACATGACCGTGCTCGTGCGCCGGTTGCCGTAGAAGACGGTCACGGTCGACTCGCCGTCCCGCAGCACCGTGGCGGCCAGCGAGAGCGCCGGGGTGATCCCCGAGCCGGCCACCACGAAGACGTGGTCGCCGGGCACCGACAGGTCGGCGGTGAAGGTGCCCGACGGCGGCAGCACCTCGATCCGGTCACCCGGCTGCACCTCGTGCACCAGCCACGAGGAGAAGAAGCCGCCCGGCACCTCGCGGACGCCGACCCGCGGGGCGGCGCCCGCCGGCGCGCAGATGGAGTACGAGCGGCGCTCGTCCCGCTCGCCGTCCACGCGACGCAGCGTGAGTGCCTGCCCGGGCCGGAAGGCGTAGTCCTCGGCGAGCTCCGGGGGGACGTCGAAGGTCACCGCCACGGCGTCGTCGGTCAGCCGCTCGACGTCGGCCACGGTGAGCGGGTGGAACCGCGGCCGGCGGCGGGTCGGTGCGCTCACTAGATCTCCTTGACGTGCTCGAAGGGCTCGCGGCAGGTGCGGCAGCGGCGCAGTGCCTTGCAGGCGGTCGACCCGAACTCCGACAGCTCCTCGGTGTCGGCCGACCCGCAGAGCGGGCAGTCCGCGGTGCGCCGGGGCAGGCCGAGCTGGAGGGGGACGGGCCCGTCGGCGCGGACGGGGGCGCTGCCCGGGGGTGCGATGCCGGCGGCGGCGAGCTTGCGACGGCCCTCGGCGCTGATCCAGTCGCTGGTCCAGGCGGGGGAGAGGACGGTGCGGACGTCGACGTCGGCGAAGCCGGCCTCGTGCAGCGCGCGCAGCAGGTCGGCGCGCATCACGCCCATCGCCGGGCAGCCCGAGTAGGTGGGCGTGATCTCGACGACGACGGCGCCGTCGACCTCCGTGCGGACGTCGCGCAGCACGCCGAGGTCGGCGAGGGTGAGCGTGGGCAGCTCGGGGTCGGTGACCTGCTCGGCGACGGCGCGCGGGTCGGGGGCCACGGCGCTCACCAGGTCGCCGCCGGGTGCTGCCGGGCCAGCCCCTGCAGGGTGCCCAGCAGCTCGGCGAGCTCCGGGCCGTGCTGCCCCAAGCGCCCCCGCGGCGGCGCGGCCGCGGGCCAGGCGGGCACGGGCAGCGTGGCGCGCCCGAGCACCTGGCCGAGGACGTCGCGCACCTCGTCGCGCACCCCGGCGGGGTCGACGCCGACGCCCGCCGCGGCCAGCCGGGTCTCGACGTCGGTGGGGGTGAACAGGTCGGCGAGCAGCGGCCACACCGCGTCGACGGCGGACCGCGCGCGCCGGTGCGACTCCTCGGTGCCGTCGCCCAGCCGCAGCACCCAGCGGGCGGCGTGGTCACGGTGGTAGGCCAGCTCGTGCACGCCCTTGGCGGCGATCGCGGCCAGCACCGGGTCGCGGGAGGAGCGCAACCGGGTGAACACCGCGAGCCGCACGGCGGAGGCGGCCAGCAGCCGGACGACGGCCCGCGCGAAGTCGGCGTCGGGGGCGGCGACGAGCGCGGTGCTGCGGAACTCGTCGGCGTCCCGGAAGTAGGCGAGCGCGTCCTCGTCGGGGATGGTGGCGCCGGCCCGTTCGCGGGAGCGGCCCAGCACGCCGGCCGAGCCGGCGCGGGCCAGCAGCAGCCGGGCCTGGCCGAGCAGGTCCAGGGCGATGTTGCCGATCGCCACCTCCTCCTCGAGCTCGGGGGCGCGGGTGATCCACTGCGTCAGCCGCTGGGCCAGCACCAGGGCGTCGTCGCCGAGCATGAGGCAGTACGTGCCGAGGTCGGCGGGGTCGACGCCGTCGGGCACGGTGGTGTCGACGCCGGCCAGCGGGTCGTCGAAGCCCGTGCCGAACGCCCAGTGCCCCGCCTCCCCGTCCGCGTTCACCAACGCCTCGTACACCGTCTCCTCGTGCATGGTGACCTTTCGTGGTGACGTGCTGGAACGGCCCCGGTGCAGGGGCCCGCCGCGAGCTTGCGAGTGGCGGGGGGCACCGGGGTCCTTTCAGAGGTGCGGGACGCCGTCCGGGATCTCGTAGAACGTCGGGTGGCGGTAGACCTTGTCGCCGCTGGGGGCGAACAGCGGGTCCTTCTCGTCGGGGCTGGACGCGGTGATGTCGGCGGCTCTGACCACCCAGATGCTGACGCCCTCGTTGCGCCGGGTGTAGAGGTCGCGGGCCGCGTCGATCGCCATCTCGTCGTCGGGCGCGTGCAGCGAGCCGACGTGCACGTGGTTGAGCCCCCGCTTGCCGCGGACGAACACCTCGTACAGCGGCCAGTCACGGCGCACCGCCCGGCTCCGCGGCTCCACCGGCACCTCCGGTCCGGTCGGGACGGCGCCGTGGCCCCCCTCGGCGGTCACCTCGCTCACGCGGGCACCTCCTCGTGCTTCCGGGCGTACGCCGACGCCGCCTCGACCACCCAGGCGTTGTCGTCCCGTGCCGCCCGCCGCCGCGCTATGCGGACCGCGTTCATCGGACCCTGGCCGCCGATGACCCGCTTGAACTCGTCCCAGTCGATCGCGCCGAACCGCCAGTGGCCGGCGGCCTCGTCCCAGGCGAGGTCGGGGTCGGGGAGCGTCACGCCGAGGTGCCGCGCCTGGGGCACGGTCATGTCGACGAAGCGCTGGCGCAGCTCGTCGTTGGTGTGCCGCTTGATGCCCCACGCCATCGACTGCGCGGTGTTGGGGCTCTCGTCGTCGGGCGGGCCGAACATCATCAACGAGGGCCACCACCAGCGGTCGACGGCGTCCTGCACCATCGCCCGCTGCTCGTCGGTGCCGCCCATCATCGTCATGAGCAGCTCGTAGCCCTGCCGCTGGTGGAAGGACTCCTCCTTGCAGACGCGGATCATCGCCCGGGCGTAGGGCCCGTAGGAGGAGCGGCACAGCGGCACCTGGTTGCAGATCGCCGCGCCGTCGACCAGCCAGCCGATCACGCCGACGTCGGCGTAGGACAGCGTCGGGTAGTTGAAGATCGAGCTGTACTTCTGGCGGCCCTCGATCAGCTTGTCGGTGAGGTCGGCGCGGTCGGCGCCCAGGGTCTCGGCCGCCGAGTACAGGTAGAGACCGTGCCCGGCCTCGTCCTGCACCTTGGCCAGGAGCACCGCCTTGCGCCGCAGGCTGGGCGCGGCGAGCAGCCAGTCGCCCTCGGGCTGCATGCCGATGATCTCGGAATGCGCGTGCTGGGCCACCTGCCTCACCAGGGTCTTCCGGTAGCCCTCCGGCATCCAGTCCCGCGGCTCGATGCGCCGGTCGGCGGCGATCGTGGCGTCGAAGTGCTCCTGCAGGGCGGCCTCGCCGGGGCTCCCGGCCGGCTGCCGGTCCAGCGTGGGGGCGGACATCGGTCCTCCTCGGGCCTCTTTACCGACCGATCGGTCAGGAATAGTGTGACCCAGGTCGCAGGCGGGCACAAGCGCCCGGCGTGGACGGCGAGGACGGCAGGCGATGACGACGACCGGACGGCGGCTCGGCGAGCCCCCGCGGCTCGAGCAGCTCGACCCCGCGGAGCGGATGCCCGCCGAGGAGCTGCGCGCCCTGCAGCTGGACCGGCTGCGGTGGTCGCTGCGGCACGCCTACGACAACGTGCCGCACCACCGGCGGGCCTTCGACGCGGCCGGCGTGCACCCCGACGACTGCCGGGAGCTCGCCGATCTGGCGCGCTTCCCGATGACGGGCAAGGACGACCTGCGCGAGAACTACCCCTTCGGCATGTTCGCCGTCCCCCGGGAGCAGGTCCGCCGGGTGCACGCCTCGTCCGGCACCACCGGCAAGCCGACCGTCGTCGGCTACACCGGGCGCGACCTCGCCACCTGGGCCGCCCTGATGGCCCGCTCCATCCGGGCCGCCGGCGGCCGTCCCGGGGACGTGCTGCACAACGCCTACGGCTACGGCCTGTTCACCGGCGGCCTGGGCGCCCACTACGGCGCGGAGGCGCTGGGCTGCACCGTCGTCCCCGTCTCCGGTGGCATGACGCCGCGCCAGGTGCAGCTGATCACCGACTTCCGGCCGCGGGTGGTCATGGTGACGCCCTCGTACATGCTCACCGTCGTCGACGAGCTCGAGCAGCAGGGCATCGACCCGCGCTCGACCAGCCTGGAGATCGGCATCTTCGGCGCCGAGCCGTGGACCGAGCAGATGCGCCTGGAGCTGGAGGAGCGCCTCGGCATCCAGGCCGTGGACATCTACGGCCTCTCCGAGGTGATGGGGCCCGGGGTCGCCCAGGAGTGCGTGGAGACCAAGGACGGGCTGCACCTGTGGGAGGACCACTTCTACCCGGAGGTCGTCGACCCGCTCACCGGCGAGGTGCTGCCCGAGGGGGAGCAGGGCGAGCTCGTGCTCACCTCGCTGACCAAGGAGGCGATGCCCGTCGTCCGGTACCGCACGCGCGACCTCACCCGGCTGCTGCCCGGCACCGCCCGGCCCGGCATGCGCCGGATCGAGAAGATCACCGGGCGCAGCGACGACATGATCATCCTGCGCGGGGTCAACCTCTTCCCGACGCAGGTCGAGGAGATCGTGCTGCGCACCCCCGGGCTCTCCCCGCACTTCACCCTCGAGCTCACCACGCGCGGCCGGCTGGACCACCTGACCTGCCGGGTCGAGGCGCGCCCCGACACCCCGGCCGGGCGCCGCGAGCCCGCTGCGGCGGAGGTGGCGCAGGCCGTCAAGGACACCGTCGGCACCAGCATCGACGTGGTGGTGGTCGACCCGGAGACGCTGCCCCGCTCCGTCGGCAAGCTCAAGCGGCTGCACGACCTGCGCGACCGACCGTGACCGCGACCGGGACGGCGACGGGGCGGCGGGGGCGCCCCGGTCACTCGCTGGACTCCCTCCTGCGCACGGCCGTCGCGCTGTTCAACGAGCGGGGCTACGACGCCACGAGCATGGACGAGCTCGCCGCGCGGCTGGGCGTGACCAAGTCGGCGATCTACCACCACGTGCCGAGCAAGGTGGAGCTGCTCCGGCTGGCGCTGGACCGGGCCCTCGACGCGCTCTTCGCCGTCACCGGGGAGCCGGGCGCGACCACGGGGCCGGCCATCGACCGCCTCGAGCACGTCGTCCGCGGCTCGGTGCGCGTGCTCGCCGCCGAGCTGCCGTTCGTCACCCTGCTGCTGCGCGTGCGCGGCAACTCCGCGGTCGAGCAGGCCGCCCTGGAGCGGCGCCGCCGCTTCGACCGCATCGTCACCGACCTGGTGCGGGCCGCCGAGGGGGAGGGGGACGTCCGCCCGGACGTCGACCCCGCCGTCACCAGCCGGCTGCTGTTCGGCACCGTCAACTCGCTCACCGAGTGGTACCGGCCCGACGGCGGCCTCTCCGCCGACGACCTCGCCGACGCCGTCGTCACCACGGCGTTCGCCGGGCTGCGGACGCGGCGGGCGGCCGGCGGCTGACGCGCCGCCGGGCTCAGCCGGCGCCGGGCGGCAGCAGCCGGCTGTGCCCGCGCATCTCGGCGAGCAGCAGGCCGTCGGCGTCCCGGGTGACGGCGACGTCGTAGATGCCCCCGCGCCCGGCGACGGAACGCTCGACCGCGGTCGCGGTCACGGCGTCGCCGGCCCGGGCCGGCGCGAGGTACTCGATGCCGCACGACCGGGCCACCGCCGCCGGGCCGTGCGAGTTGCAGGCCATCGCGAAGGCGATGTCGGCGACGGCGAACAGCGCGGCCCCGTGCGCGGTGCCGTGGCCGTTGAGCATCTCCGGGCGGATGGTCATGTGCGCCGTGACGGCGCCGGGGGCCACGGAGCTGACGGTGACGCCCAGCGCCCGCGCCGCGGCGTCGCCGGCCAGGTAGCGGCGGACGGACTCCTCCGCGACGCGCTGGGGACCGGGGCCGTCCATCAGGGCGAGGTGAGCCGGACGCAGTCGGGGCAGGGGTCGGCCGAGCCGCGGCCCCGGGGGCCGTCCCACGCCCCCTGGACGACGCCGACCGACGCCCCGCAGATGCCGGCCCAGGGCGCCGGGAGGTCGGCGGTGCTGCGGAGGACGGCGTGCGCCCGGCCGGAGGCCTGGTCGCGGCCGGCCGCGTGGTCGCTGGTCATGCCCCCAGCATGCGTCCTGGCTGGGCCGCGGGCTGCCGGGGGTCTTGTCCACCGCCCGCCCGCCGGGCAGGCTGTGACGCAGGACACACCGGCACCCGGGAGGCGTCGTGGCAGCTCGCACCATCCATCCGACCGGCCTCGGCGGCTGAGGCACCCATGGGCAAGGACTTCCCGCCGGCCCCCGCGCCCCGCCCGGCCGCGCAGGTGCGCAACGTGGCCCTGGTCGGCCGGGCCGGCGCCGGCAAGACGACCCTCGCCGAGGCGCTGCTGGTGGCCACCGGGGCGATCCCGCGCGCCGGCCGCGTCGAGGAGGGCACCACCTGCCTCGACACCGAGGAGGTGGAGATCCGCCAGCAGCGCTCGATCGCCCTCGGCGTGGCCACCGTCGAGCACGAGGGCCACCGGATCACCCTGCTGGACACCCCCGGCTCCCCGGACTTCGTCGGCGAGCTGCGCGCGGGGCTCCGGGCCGCCGACTCGGCGCTCTTCGTCGTCTCGGCGGTCAGCGGTGTGGACGCCGCCACCGTCCAGCTGTGGGAGGAGTGCGCCGCGGTGGGGATGCCGCGCGCCGTCGTGCTCACCCAGATCGACCGGCCGCGCGCCGACGTCGACGAGGCGGTGCGCCTCTGCCAGCTGATGCTGGGCGAGGGCGTGTACCCGATGCACCTGGTCGACCGGGGCCCCGACGGGGCGGCCCGCGGGCTGGTCTCGCTGCTCGAGCCGCACGTGGACCCCGACCGGGTGGGCGACCACGACGCCGACCGCCTCCGCGCCGAGCTGATCGAGGGGATCATCGGCGAGAGCGAGGACGAGACGCTCATGGAGCGCTACCTCGCCGGTGACGAGCTCTCCGTCCCCGACCTGGTCGCCGACCTGGAGACCGCGGTCGCCCGCGGGCACTTCCACCCCGTCGTCTGCGCCGCCCCGCTCACCGGGGTGGGCACCGAGGAGCTGCTGCAGCTCGTCGTCTCCGCGCTGCCCTCGCCCACCGAGCACGGCTGCCCGCCGGTCACCCGGCCCGACGGGGCGCCCGCGCCCGCGCTGGGCTGCGACGCCGAGGGGCCGCTGGTCGCCGAGGTCGTCCGCACCACCACCGACCCCTACGTCGGCCGCATCTCCCTCGTGCGCGTCTTCTCCGGCACCCTGCGGCCGGACGTGGCGGTGCACGTCTCCGGCCACGGCATGGCCGAGCGGGGCCACCCCGACCACGACGCCGACGAGCGGATCGGCGTCCTCACCTCGCCGCTCGGTGCCGCCCTGCGGCCGGTGGCGGCGTGCCCGGCCGGCGACGTCTGCGCGGTCGCCCGCCTGACGACGGCGGAGACCGGCGACACGCTGAGCTCGCCGGAGGAGCCGCGCCTGGTCCCGCCCTGGGAGCTGCCGGTGCCGCAGCTGCCGGTCGCGGTGGAGGCCGCCTCCCGCGGCGACGAGGACCGGATGGCCACCGCGCTGGCCCGCCTCGTCGCCGAGGACCCCACCGTCCGGCTGGAGCGGCGGGCCGACACCGGGCAGCTGCTGCTGTGGTGCGTCGGCGACGCGCACGCCGAGGTGCTGCTGGAGCGGCTCCGCAGCCGGCACGGCGTCGCCGTTACCACGGTGCCGGTGCGGGTGCCGCTGGTCGAGACCCTCCGCGGCCCGGCCCGGGTGACCGGCCGGCACGTCAAGCAGTCCGGCGGGCACGGGCAGTACGCGGTCGTCGTCGTCGAGGGCGAGCCGGGGGGGCCGGGCTCGGGGATCGTCTTCGAGCAGCGCATCGTCGGCGGCACCGTGCCCGGGCAGTTCCACGCCAGCGTGGAGAAGGGCATCCGCGCCCAGGCGGCCCGCGGCGTCAACGGGGACCGCCCGCTGGTCGACCTCCGGGTCACCCTCGTCGACGGCAAGGCGCACTCGGTGGACTCCTCCGACGCCGCGTTCCAGGCCGCCGGCGCCCTCGCGCTGCGGGAGCTCGTGGCCGCGGGCGGCACCCAGGTGCTCGAACCGTGGTGCGAGATCGAGGTGCACGTGCCCGGCGAGCACGTCGGCGCGGTGATGAGCGACCTGTCGTCCCGGCGGGCGCGGGTGACCGGCAGCGAGGCCGACCCGGGCCGCGACCGCGCCACGGTGCGCGCCGAGGTGCCCGAGGTGGAGCTGCTCGGCTACCCGGGCGTCCTGCGGTCGGTCACGCACGGGACCGGCAGCTTCGACCGCCGCCCGCTCGGCTACGAGCCGGCGCCGGCGGCGGTGGCCGTCCCGGCCTGACCCCCGCGGCGGCCCGCCCCGTCCGGAGGCTCGCCGCGAGCCTGCGAGCGGTGGGGGGCAAGGGGTCCTTCTACTAGCCTCGGGCACGCTGCGCTGGGACTGGAGGGAACGTGACGTCGTCGAACGGGCCGTCGGCTGCCGCACCCGTCCCCCCGCCCCGGACGACCGGGGTGCCGCTGCCCGACCGCGCGGCCCTCCCGGACCGGGTCTGGACCCTGCCCAACGCCCTGTCGGTGCTGCGGCTGCTCGGCGTGCCGCTGTTCCTGTGGCTGCTCCTCGGGCCGGAGGAGGACGGCTGGGCGCTCGTCGTCCTCATGGTCTCGGGCTTCACCGACTGGCTGGACGGCAAGCTCGCCCGCTGGCTGGACCAGGGCAGCCGCCTCGGGGCGCTGCTGGACCCCGCGGCGGACCGGCTCTACATCGTCTCGGCCCTGGTCGCCCTGGCGCTGCGCGAGGTCGTGCCGCTGTGGCTGGTGGCCCTCCTGGTGGGCCGGGAGCTCCTGCTGGGCGTGCTGCTGCTCGTCCTGCGCGCGCACGGCTACCCGCCGCTGCAGGTGCACTACCTGGGCAAGGCGGCGACCCTCCTGCTCCTCTACGCGTTCCCCGTGCTGCTGATCGCCGACGGGGAGGGCACGCTGGCCGCCGTCGCCGAACCCTTCGCCTGGGCCCTCACCATCTGGGGCACCGCCCTCTACCTGCTGGCCGCCGCCTTCTACACCGTGCAGGTGGTCGGCCTGGTCGCCGCGGACCGCGCCGCGGCCCGCCAGGGCCCGCCGTGACCGGTGCACGCCCGCCCGGCGGCATCCGCTCGCTGGGCGCCTCGCTCCTCGACGACGTCCTCGCGGAGACCCTCGACCCCGCGTACGCCCAAGCTGCCGCCCGTCGTGCCGGGGAGGATCCGCCCCGGCGCGGCCGCGGCCGGGTGCTGGTCGCGCTCACCATGGCAGCGGCCGGCCTGCTGGCGGCGGTGACCTACGACCAGGCGGCCGCCCGCGCGGAGGGCCGCCAGGAGATCCGCGAGGCGCTGGTCAACGACATCCAGGACGAGTCGGCGGTCTCCGACGACCTGGCCGCCCGCCTGGAGGAGGTGCGCGCCGAGGTCAGCCGCACCAGCGACGAGCTGCTCGCCGCGACCGCGGTGGGGCAGCGGGCGCTCGACGCCCTGGCCCGCGCCGAGCAGGGCACCGCCGCCGTCCCCGTCACGGGGCCGGGGCTGCTGGTCACCCTGGCCAACGCCGAGCCCGACGCCGACGACGACCCGCTCGGCACCGGCGCGGCCGGGAGCGAGGCGGTCCAGGTGGCCGACGGCGACCTGCAGCTGGTGGTCAACGCGCTCTGGGGCGCCGGTGCCGAGGCGATCAGCGTCAACGGCCAGCGGCTGGGCCCCACCAGCGCCATCCGGTTCGCCGGCGAGGCGGTCCTGGTCAACTTCCGCCCGGTCACCAGCCCCTATCGGATCCGCGCCGTCGGCGACCCGGACGCGCTGTCCCAGAACTTCCTGCTCGACCCCCAGGTGCGCGACCTCGCGGAGTTCGCCGCGGCCACCGGGCTGCAGTTCCTGTTCAGCGAGGAGGACGACCTGTCCCTGCCGGCCGCCAACCCGCCGGAGCTCCGCTCCGCCGAGGTCGTCAGTTCCCGCCGGGCCCCCGGCACCGAGCCCAGCCCCGGAGGCTGACGTCGTGATCCCGATCCTCGGCCTCGCGGCCGGCGTCCTGCTCGGCCTGGTCTTCGACCCCACCGTCCCGCTCTGGCTGCAGCCCTACCTGCCGATCGCCGTCGTCGCCGCCCTCGACGCCGTCTTCGGCGGGTTCCGCGCCCGCCTCGACGGCATCTTCGACGCCAAGGTGTTCGTGATCTCGTTCGTGTCGAACGTGGTGGTGGCCGCGCTCATCGTCTTCCTGGGCGACCAGCTCGGCGTCGGCGCGCAGCTGTCGACGGCGGTCGTCGTCGTCCTGGGCATCCGCATCTTCGGCAACGCCGCCGCCATCCGCCGGCACGTCTTCCGCGCATGACCGGTCCGGAACGGCCCGATCCGCCCGGCGAGGAGAACCCGGGCGCGGGACCGGCCGGCCCGGGACCGGCGGGGGAGCCGCCCCCGGCGCGGCGCCGGCGGCGCGACCCCCTCGCGGCGACGCTGATCGGCGTCCTCACCCTGCTGCTGGGGTTCGCGCTGGCCGTGCAGGTGCGCAACGCCGACGAGGCCCAGGTGCTGGCGGGCGCGCGCGAGGAGGACCTCGTCCGCATCCTCGACGAGCTCGACAGCCGCGAGGAGCGGTTGCGCTCGCAGCTGGCCGAGCAGCGGGCCGCGCTGCGCGAGCTCAACGGCTCGGGCAGCCAGACCGGTGCCGCGCTCGAGGAGGCCCGCCAGCGCGCCGAGAGGCTCGGCATCCTCAACGGGACCCTCGCGGCGCAGGGGCCGGGGATGACCCTCACCGTCCGGGACCCGGCGGGCACCGTCCAGGTGTCCGACCTGATCGACGTGGTCCAGGAGCTGCGCGGGGCGGGCGCGGAGACCATGCAGGTCGACGACGTCCGGATCGGGCACTCCACCGCCGTCACCGGCGCGCCCGGCGAGCTCGTGGTCGACGGGACGCCGCTGCGCTCGCCCTACGAGTTCGTCGTCCTCGGCGACCCGCAGGGGATGGAGACGGCCATGAACATCCCGGGCGGGGTGGTGCAGCGCATCGAGCGGCGCGGCGGGTCGGTCGAGATCACCGGATCCCCGGAGCTCGTGGTGGACGCGTTGCGGCCCCTGGACCGCCCTCAATACGCTGCGCCCGACACCGAATAAGGACCTCGGTGCCCCCCACCTCTCGCTCCGCTCGAGGTGGGCCCCTGCACCGAGGCCGTTCCATCACCTCACCCGGGAGACGACCGCCGCATGGCCACGCCTGACGACCGCCGCTACACCGACCAGCACGAGTGGGCGCTGGTGCAGGGGACGGACGGCACGTCGACCGTCGTCCGGGTCGGCATCACCGACCACGCCCAGGACGCGCTCGGGGACATCGTCTTCGTGCAGCTGCCCGAGGTGGGGGCCGAGGTCGCCCCCGGCACGCCGATGGGCGAGGTGGAGTCGACCAAGAGCGTCTCCGACGTCTACGCGCCCGTCACCGGCGTCGTGGCGGCGGTGAACACCCGCCTGTCCGACGCGCCCGAGACGATCAACGCCGACCCCTACGGCGAGGGCTGGCTGGTCGACATCGCGGTCCCGGGGGAGGGCGGCGACCCGATCGGCCAGCTGCTCGACGCCGACGCCTACCAGGCGGTGGTCGAGGGCTCGTGACCGGCCCGCCGGGAGGCTGGCCCCGGCGGTCGCTCACTATGATCGTCGCGGGGTGCAGAACAGCGGGGGACCTGCGGCGAAGCCGCCCCCCGGCCCCGCCCGTCCGGTTGACCCTCGGGCCGACCGGCTGGTTCCATGACCCACGGTCCGCCGCCCACCCGCGGCGGCCGACCCACGGAGGGCCGCCCGGCCCACCGTCCGCCGGCCGCCCGCGGCCAATCGGTCCGCGGCGGGCCCCTCGCACCGGAGGAGACGCAACGTGCACTGCACTCGATGTGGCCACGAGAACCCCGAGGGCAGTCGCTTCTGCGCGCAGTGCGGTGCGGCGCTCTCCCCGGAGCGCGTGGGTGAGGCCACCAGCGTGATCCCCAAGGTCGGCGGCGAGGACACCGGCGACCAGCCCGAGGCGGTGGAGGCGGCCGACGCGCACGCGGGCGCGGTGGAGTCGCTGCCGGCCGGCTCGGCGCTGCTGGTGGTCAAGCGCGGCCCCAACGCCGGGAGCCGGTTCCTGCTCGACCAGGACGTCACCACGGCCGGCCGGCACCCCGACAGCGACATCTTCCTCGACGACGTCACGGTCAGCCGCCGGCACGTCGAGTTCCACCGCGAGGGCGGCGGCTTCTCGGTGCACGACGTCGGCAGCCTCAACGGCACCTACGTCAACCGGGAGCCGGTCGACGTCGCCACCCTCGCCGGGGGCGACGAGGTGCAGATCGGCAAGTTCCGCCTGGTGTACCTGACCGGCCCGCGCACGGGCGAGCCCGCCGCTCGCTAGTGCACCGACCGGTGACCGCCCGCACGTGGGATCCGCGGAGCGGGACCTCTGGACGAGGTCCCGGGGAGAG
Organism: Blastococcus sp. KM273128; assembly: GCF_021698975.1. GTDB lineage: Bacteria > Actinomycetota > Actinomycetes > Mycobacteriales > Geodermatophilaceae > Blastococcus. The sequence goes on from NZ_SSXA01000004.1 coordinate 24,687, forward strand.
AGGGGCGTGACCGCCGTGCCCGGGCGCGAACCAGCGCTCGGGGACGCCGGCGACCAGCACGCGCCGCGCCTGACCATCGGTGAGGTGCTCGCGGTGCTGCGCGACGACTTCCCCGACGTGACGATCAGCAAGATCCGCTACCTCGAGTCCGAGGACCTGGTGCACCCGCAGCGCACGCCGTCGGGGTACCGGAAGTTCTCGCGGGCCGACGTCAGCCGGCTGCGGTACGTCCTCACCGCCCAGCGGGACCACTACCTGCCGCTGCGGGTGATCAAGGACCACCTCGACGCGCTCGACCGCGGGGAGCCGCTCCCCGGCACCGGCAGCGGCTCCGCGCCGCTGCCCCCCGCCTCCACGGAGAAGGGGACGACGGCCCCGCTGACCGCCGAGCAGTTCGCGCGGGCCGCGGGGCTGGAGCCCGGGCAGCTCGCCGACTGCGTGCAGTTCGGGCTGCTGACCACCGACGACGAGGGCCGGCACCCCGCGGCGGACCTGCCCATCGCGCGCGCGGCCGCGGGGCTCGCCCGGCACGGCATCGAGCCGCGGCACCTGCGGGTGTACCGCAGCGCCGTCGAGCGGGAGGCCGGGCTGGTCGAGCAGCTCGTCGCCCCGGTGCTGCGGGCCCGCTCGGAGGAGGCGCGCACCCGCGCCACCGAGAAGCTGCAGGAACTGGCGGCGCTCTCCGCGCAGCTGCACACCGCCCTGCTCGAGACGCGCCTGCGGGAGCTCCTCCGTCCCTGAGCGGGCGTACCGTTGACGCGTCGCCGCCCGGCCCCGCCCGGCGCGGCCGACGAGACACCGGCCGCCTGACCACACCGTCCCGCCCGACCCCGGGCCGCAGCCGAGGGAGCCGCACCGTGCAGGAGCTCAGAGTCGTCGGCGTCCGCGTCGAACTGCCCGGCAACCAGCCGATCCTCCTGCTCAAGGAGACGCAGGGGGAGCGGTACCTGCCGATCTGGATCGGTGCCGTCGAGGCGGCCGCCATCGCCTTCGAGCAGCAGGGCGTGCGCCCCGCCCGCCCGATGACCCACGACCTCCTCCGCGAGGTGGTGCGCACGCTGGGCGCCGAGCTCGAGGCGGTCAACATCACCGAGATGCGCGACGGCATCTACATCGCCGAGCTGGTGTTCGGCGACGAGCGGGTGGTCAGCGCCCGCCCCTCGGACGCGGTGGCGCTGGCCGTGCGCACCGGTGCGCCGATCTTCGGCGCCGACGACCTGCTCGACGAGGTGGGGATCGAGATCCCCGACGAGCAGGAGGACGAGGTCGAGAAGTTCCGCGAGTTCCTCGACCAGATCTCGCCGGAGGACTTCGGCGCCGGGTCCGGCTCCGGGGGCGGCCCCGCATAGCCCCCAACGGGTACCTATCGGCAGGCGCGCCGCATCCGTCACCCGAAATGGGGCTGGTGTGGCGACACGCCGCTCCTCTCAGTTGACCGGCCTCCGGGCCCGGCTTACCGTCGGCGAACGACAACGGTGTGACACCTGAGGGCATGGGGTGCCGGGCCGTCTACCCGCCCCAGCCGAGGCGGGACTGAGGAGGACGCTGGACGTGAGCGACCAGGGCAACGGCTCGCAGGGTCAGCTGTTCAGCGACGCCGCCGTCGGGGCGCCGCAGTACGACGAGGTCGACACCGACCTCGTCGGCTACCGCGGCCCGACCGCCTGCGCCGCTGCCGGCATCACCTACCGCCAGCTCGACTACTGGGCCCGCACCGGCCTGGTCTCGCCGTCCGTGCGCAGCGCCACCGGCTCGGGCACCCAGCGGCTCTACTCCTTCCGCGACATCCTCGTGCTCAAGGTCGTCAAGCGGCTGCTCGACACCGGGGTCTCGCTGCAGAACATCCGCAAGGCCGTCGACCACCTCCGCCAGCGCGGCGTCAAGGAGCTGGCCAACGTCACGCTCTTCTCCGACGGCGCCACGGTCTACGAGTGCACCTCCGCCGAGGAGGTCGTCGACCTGCTCGCCGGTGGCCAGGGCGTCTTCGGCATCGCCGTCTCCGGGGCGCTGCGCGAGCTCTCCGGTGAGCTGGCGGAGCTGCCCGCGGAGCGGATCGACGGCGGCCAGGTCGTGCCGTCCGACGACGAGCTGTCGATGCGCCGCCGGCGCCGCGCGGCCACCGCCTAGGCCGCTCTCCGGGTCCCCGGTCGCCGGGGGCTCCCGCTGGTAGCGTTCGAGCAGTGGCCGACCGTGCTGAGAACGCGGCCGGACCGGTGGGGGAGACCCTCCCGCCGCTGTCCGGATCGCTCCCTTCCCTGACGTCCCTCGACCCCGCCGGGGCCTTCGCCGGCCGGCACATCGGGCCACGGCCGGACGACACGGCGGCGATGCTCGCCGCCGTCGGCCACCCGTCGCTGGAATCGCTGGTCGACGCCTGCGTCCCCGAAGGGGTGCGCGACCGCGCGCCGCTGGACCTGCCGCCCGCGGAGAGCGAGGCCGCCGTCCTGGCGCTGCTGCGCGAGCGCGCCGCGGCCAACGAGGTGTTCACCTCGATGATCGGCCTGGGCTACTCCGGCACGGTGACCCCGCCGGTCATCCAGCGCACGGTCCTGGAGAACCCCGCCTGGTACACCGCCTACACGCCCTACCAGCCCGAGATCAGCCAGGGCCGGCTCGAGGCGCTGATCAACTTCCAGACGACGGTCGCCGACCTCACCGGTCTGCCCGTGGCCGGCGCCTCGATGCTGGACGAGGCCACCGCGGCCGCCGAGGCGATGACGCTGGTGCGGCGCGCCGGGCGGGCGAAGGGCGACGCGGTATTCGTCGTCGACGCCGACACCCTGCCGCAGACCCTGGGCGTGCTGCAGACCCGCGCCGAGCCCCTGGGCATCGCGTTGCACGTCGCCGACCTCTCCGCCGGCTGGCCGACCGACCTGCCCGAGGCCGGCGCGTTCGGCGTGCTGCTGTCCTACCCGGGTGCCAGCGGCGCGGTCCGCGACCACCGGGCCCTGGCCGCCGCCGCGCACGAGGCGGGGGCGGCGGTGGTCGTGGCCGCGGACCTGCTGGCTCTGACCCTGCTGGAGGCGCCGGGGGAGTGGGGTGCCGACGTCGCCTGCGGCACCACGCAGCGCTTCGGCGTCCCCATGGGGTACGGCGGCCCGCACGCCGGCTACCTCTCGGTGCGCGAGGGGCTGGCCCGCCAGCTGCCCGGCCGGCTCGTCGGGGTGTCGGTCGACGCCGACGGCGACGTCGCCTACCGGCTGGCGCTGCAGACCCGCGAGCAGCACATCCGCCGGGAGAAGGCGACCAGCAACATCTGCACCGCGCAGGTGCTGCTCGCTGTGATCGCCGGCGCCTACGCCGTCTACCACGGGCCGGAGGGGCTGACCGCCATCGCCGCCCGGGTGCACCGCGCCGCCACGGTGCTGGCCGGCTGGCTGCGCGCCGGCGGGCTGGAGCCGGTCCACGAGCACTACTTCGACACCCTCGCGGTGTCGGTGCCCGGGCGGGCCGACGAGGTCGTCGCCGCCGCGGCGCAGCGGCGGATCAACCTGCGCCGGGTCGACGCCGACACCGTCGCCGTCGCCTGCGACGAGACGACGACGCAGGAGGTCCTGCGGGCGGTGGCGGAGTCCTTCGGGGTTGCTGCCGACGACGCCGCGCTCGACGACGACGGCGCGGACGCGCTCCCGGCCGGCCTGCGCCGCCGGACGCCGTTCCTCACCCACCCGGTGTTCTCCGCGCACCGCTCGGAGACGGCGATGCTGCGCTACCTGCGCTCGCTGTCCGACAAGGACCTGGCGCTGGACCGCACGATGATCCCGCTGGGCTCGTGCACGATGAAGCTCAACGCGGCCACCGAGATGGCCGCGATCACCTGGCCGGAGTTCGCGCACCTGCACCCCTTCGCCCCGGCCGAGCAGGCCCGCGGCTACCGGCAGCTGATCGACGAGCTGTGCACCGGGCTCGCCGAGGTGACCGGCTACGCCGGGGTCAGCGTGCAGCCCAACGCCGGCTCGCAGGGGGAGTTCGCCGGGCTGCTGGCCATCCGCGGGTACCACCGCGCGCGGGGCGAGGAGCACCGCGACGTCTGCCTGATCCCCAGCTCGGCGCACGGCACCAACGCCGCGAGCGCGGTCATGGCCGGCATGCGGGTGGTCGTCGTGGCCTGCGACGAGGCCGGCAACGTCGACGTCGCCGACCTGCGCGCCAAGGTCGGGCAGCACGCCGAGCGGCTCGCCGCGATCATGATCACCTACCCGTCGACGCACGGCGTCTTCGAGACCGACATCCAGGAGATCTGCGCCGCGGTGCACGACGCCGGCGGCCAGGTGTACGTCGACGGGGCCAACCTCAACGCGCTGGTCGGGCTCGCCCGGCCCGGCCGGTTCGGCTCCGACGTCAGCCACCTGAACCTGCACAAGACCTTCTGCATCCCGCACGGCGGCGGCGGTCCCGGTGTCGGGCCGGTCGCCGTCCGGGAGCACCTGCTGCCGTTCCTCCCGGGGCACCCCGTGGTGGGCACCGGGGCTTCGGGCCCGGTCGTCTCGGCGGCGCCGTGGGGGTCGGCGGGGATCCTGCCGATCTCCTGGGCGTACATGCGGCTCATGGGGCCCGACGGCCTGACCCGGGCGACGCAGCACGCGATCCTCGCGGCGAACTACGTGGCGGCCCGGCTGCGGGAGCACTACCCGGTGCTCTACACCGGCGCCGACGGGCTGGTGGCCCACGAGTGCATCCTCGACATCCGGCCGCTGACCAAGGCGACCGGGATCACCAACGACGACATCGCCAAGCGGCTGATCGACTTCGGGTTCCACGCGCCGACGATGAGCTTCCCGGTGGCCGGGACGCTCATGGTCGAGCCGACCGAGAGCGAGGACAAGGCCGAGCTCGACCGCTTCGTCGAGGCGATGGTGACCATCCGCGCCGAGATCGAGAAGGTCGCGACCGGCGAGTACGACCGCACCGACAACCCGCTGCGCAACGCGCCGCACACCCTGGCCATGCTGGCGGGGGAGTGGGAGCGGCCCTACCCGCGGACCGAGGCGGTCTACCCGGTGCGCAGCCTGCAGGGGCGCAGCTACCTCAGCCCGGTGCGGCGGATCGACCAGGCCTACGGCGACCGCAACCTGGTCTGCTCCTGCCCCTCCCCGGAGGCCTTCGAGGAGCACGACTTCGGCGCGCACCCGCCGGCGGCGGACGGAGCCGTGCCCGGCCGCGGCGCCGGCCACCCCGACGACCTCGGCACCGCAGCCGACGTGGTGGGCGCGCCGGCCTAGCGGGAGGCCCCCGTCCCGCGGCGTGCCCCGGGACGGGGGCCGTGCCACTCCCAGGGTGCTGTGCCGGTCCCTGGTGGCAGGGTGGCGCCCGTGGACGCGAAGACCGCGCTGCGGCGCGACCTCCAGGCCGGCCGGGACGCCGTGCTCTGGAAGCTCGAGGGGCTTCCCGAGTACGACGTCCGGCGGCCGATGACGCCGACCGGCACGAACCTGCTGGGCCTGGTCAAGCACCTGGCGTTCGTGGAGCAGGGCTACCTCGGGGCGGTCTTCGGCCGGCCGGTCCCGGAGGCGCAGGCCTGGATCGAGGACGACGGCAGCGAGCCGAACTGGGACCTGTGGGCCACGGCGGACGAGACGCGCGAGCAGGTCGTGGACGGCTACCGGCGGGCCTGGGCCCATGCCGACGCGACGATCGGCGCGCTCCCGCTCGACGCCCCCGGGCACGTGCCGTGGTGGGGGCCCGGTCGCCGCGACGTCACGCTGCACCAGGTCCTGGTGCACGTCGTCGCGGAGACGCACCGCCACGCGGGGCACGCCGACATCGTGCGCGAGCTGATCGACGGGGCGGCGGGGCTCCGGGCGGGGGGCAGCAACCTGCCGGAGGTGGACCGGGCCTGGTGGTCGGCCCACCGCGAGCTGATCGAGCAGGTCGCCCGGGACGCCGCGGCGCGCTGACCGGCCGGCTAGGCCTCGTCCAGGGCACCGCACCGAGCGCGCGAGGGGTGGGGAGGACGAGGTCCTTTCTCAGGCGGGGGTCAGCCAGACGTGGTGGTCGGGGACGGCCCGGCCGTCGGGGAGCAGCGCGCCGTCGTCGTCGAACAGGACGACGCCGTTGCACAGCAGGCGCCAGCCCTGCTCGGGTCGGCTGCGGAGGACGGCGGCGAGGTCGCGCGCCTCGCTGGTGGCGTCGGGGCAGGGCGTGACGTGGTGGCACATGGCGGTTCCTCTTCGTCCGGTGTCCTCGTCGGCCGGTGCGGGTTGCGCACCGTGCTCGTCCGAGGAGTGGATTCGGCAGGTTCGCCTCCCGGCTGAAGCGCCGGCGGGTGAGCTGGGTCACCAATTCACCCGGAGGAGTCGGCAGGTCCTGCCATGCCGGCCCGCGGCGCCGGCATCCCCGCAGGTCGGACGGGTGGGACCGGTCAGAGCTTGCGGAGCAGGACCCGGCGCACCGCGTGGTCCGCGGCCTTCTGCAGCACCAGGCGCGCCCGCGACCGGGTCGGCGCGATGTTGTCCCGCAGGTTCGGGCCGTTGACCGCCGACCAGATGCCCAGCGCGGTCTCCCGGGCCTGGTCATCGGTGAGGTCGGCGAACCGGTGGAAGTAGGCGGTGGTGTCCTGGAACGCCGTCCGGCGCAGCGCCAGGAACCGCTCGACGTACCACCGCTGGATGTCGGCCTCCGCGGCGTCGACGTACACCGAGAAGTCGAAGAAGTCCGACAGGAAGATCTCCGGGGCCGACCCGTCGGTGCGGCGGCCCGCCTGCAGGACGTTGAGCCCCTCGAGCACCAGGATGTCGGGCCGGTCCACCGCCTGCACCCGGCCGGGCACGATGTCGTAGGACTGGTGGTCGTAGACCGGCGCGAACACCTCCTCGCGGCCGGACTTCACGTCGGCGAGGAAGCGCAGCAGCGCCCGGCGGTCGTAGCTCTCGGGGAAGCCCTTGCGGCCGAGCAGGCCGCGCTCCTCCAGCACGGCGTTGGGCAGCAGGAAGCCGTCGGTGGTCACCAGGTCGACCCGGGGGACGCCGGGGGTGGCCGCGAGCAGCGTCTGCAGCAGGCGCGCGGTGGTGCTCTTGCCGACGGCGACGCTGCCGGCGACGGCGATGACGAACGGCACCTTGGCGGTCGTGTCGCCCAGGAAGTCGCTCTGCGCGGCCCACAGCCGGCGGCTGGCCGTCACGTGCAGGCTGAGCAGGCGGGCCAGCGGCAGGTAGACGGTGGCCACCTCGTCGAGGTCGATGCGGTCCCCGAGGGAGGCGAGGTCCTCCAGCTCGGCCGCGTCGAGGGGCAGGCTCGAGCCGGCCGCGAGCGCCCGCCACGAGTCGCGGTCGAACACCGCGTAGGGCGAGATGGAGCCACGAGTCCCAGCCGTCACGGGCCCCATGGTGCCGTCCGCACCCGGGGCGGCCTGCGCGCGGGTCACCCGGGCGGGTGTGCGGCCGGGCCGCGGAGGGCCGGCGGCGGCTCGGCGGCGGAGAGCGGGGCTAGTGTTCTCCCGTGCCTTCCCGCCCGGGGCTGCTCGAGTGCATCGAGCGCTACTTCGCCGTCGCGCCGCAGCCGGATGCGCGGATCCAGGCCGCCGGGGCGCTGGACGTCCCGATCGCCGATCCCGCCTGGCCCTACCCGGCCCGGCCCCGGGGCGGTGGCGCGCGGGTGAGCGCCGACGACGTCCGCGCGGCGGTCGCGCTGCAGCGGGCGGCGGGGCTGCCGGCGGCCCTGGAGTGGATCCCGGAGTGCTCGCCCGAGGTGGCGGTGGCCGCCCGCGCCGCGGGTCTGGCCGTCGAGGAGCTGCCGCTGCTGGTGGCCGACGACCCGGTCGACGTCGTCCTCCCGGCCGGGATCCGGCTGTTCCTCGTCGGCGCCGACGACCCGGGGCTGCCGCTCTACCAGCACGTGGCCGCGCTCGCGTTCGCCCACCCCGGCGGGGTCACCGACGCGCCCGAGGTGCCGCCGGAGCAGTCGGCCGAGGCGCAGCGCCGCACGGCGGTCCTGCGGGAGCGGATCGCCGAGGGCCGCACGGTCATGATGGTGGCCATGGAGCACGGCCGGCCGGTGGCGGTCGGCTCGCACCAGCCCGTCGACGTCGAGGGCACCGAGGTCAGCGAGGTGGTCGGGGTCGCGACGCTGCCGCGGCTGCGCGGTCGCGGCCTGGGTGCCGGCCTGGCCTCGGCGCTCACCGCGCACGCCCGGGAGAGCGCGGACCTGGTGTTCCTGGCCGCGGGTGACGACGACGTCGCGCGCGTCTACGAGCGCATCGGCTTCGCCTGGATCGCGACCACCGCCGTCGCCGAGCCACCGCAGGCCTGAGCCCGGTCGCCGGCTCACCGGTGGCTCGGGACGGTCTTCCCGGCGGCGAGGGCCGCGCCCGCGGCGGTGAGGGCCGCGCGCGCGGCGTCGTAGCCCACCGACCGCGGGACCTCGCTGAGCAGGACGGCGACCGTGGAGCCCAGGACCGCCACCGAGTGCAGGTGCCGCTGCCCGCCGACGCAGCACATCCACCCCTGCTTGACCGCCGGCTCCGCGGGCAGCGTGCCGAAGAGCCCGAACTGCTGGTCGAAACCGTCCGCGGCCACCGGCGTCGCCTCCCGCATCCAGCCGAGCAGCGTCGCGGCGTCCTCCGGGTGGGCGACGACCGGCAGCCGGGCGAGGAAGGTGGCCAGGTCGTGCGCCGTCGTGACCGCCTGGCCCCACTGCCCGGGGATCCGCGCCGGTGGGGGGCCGGTGCCCTCGAGGTCGTAGCGGTCGGCGACGTCGCGCACCATCTGCCCGCCGTCGTACCGGACCCAGAGCGCGGAGGCGGCCGGGTCGTCGGAGCGGCGGATCATCTCGCGCAGCAGGTCGCGGTCGGCCGGCCCCAGCGCGATGGAGCCGGCGCGCGCTCGGGTGAGGATGTCCTCGGCCATGAACAGCTTGACCATCGACGCGGTCGGGAAGGGCCGGTCGGCCACCGCACCGTTCCCGGCGCCCCACGCGCGCTCGCGGAGCGCGCGCGCCTCGGCCGCACGGATGCTGCCCTCGCTGATCCGGCTGTGCTGGCGGTCCACCACGACCGCCAGCGTCCCGGTCGCCCCGTACGCCTGCACCGCGTCGGCCACCAGCGCGGCCGGCGGTTCCCCACCGGCCGCCGCGCGCCCCGGGCGGAAGCCCTCCAGCGCGAGCAGGTGGACGACCGCGAGCACGGCCGTCACCAGGGGGAGGGCCACGGCACGGGACCGGTATCGGGCAACCGGATGGGACACGCCCCGATAACTTCCCCGGCCGGGGCCGGATCTACCGCGCGCGGCGCGGCGCCCGGACCCGCCGGGGTGGCCGTGCCGCTGCGCGACCGGACGGCTGCGCAGCGGCGGCGCCTGCTGCTACTGCTGTTCGTAGGTGGCGACCAGGGTGGCCCGGGCGAGCGTGTGCGAGAAAAGGTTGAAGCCCAGCACGGCCGGGGCGGTGCCGGCGTCGACGTCGAGCCGGTCGGTGTCGACGGCGTGCACCACCACGAAGTAGCGGTGCGGCCCGTGACCCGGCGGGGGAGCGGCGCCGACGTACCCGTTGAAGCCGCCGTCGTTGCGCAGCTGCACCGCGCCCTCGGGCAGCTGCGGGGAGTCCTGGTCACCGGCACCGGCCGGCAGCTCGGTCACCGACGCCGGGATGTTCGCCACCGCCCAGTGCCAGAACCCGCTGGCGGTGGGGGCGTCGGGGTCGAAGACGGTCACCGCGAAGCTGCGGGTGCCCTCGGGGAAGCCGGACCAGGCCAGCTGCGGCGAGCGGTCCTCGCCGCCCGCGCCCATGACACCGCTCACCTGCGGCATCGGCATCGGCTGCCCGTCGGAGACGTCGCTGCTGGTCACGGTGAAGCCCGGCACCTGCGGCAGGAAGTCGTAGGGGTTGGGCGGGGTGGGCCGGTCGGCCATGGTGGTCCTCTCCCTGGAAGTCGTGTCCCTGGACGTCGTGGCTGGTCGGGGCCGCCGGAGCGCCCCCGTCGGACCCTAGGCAGCGCCGCCGCCCGGCGCCCGTCGGGACCGGCGCCGACGGGCTCCCGGGACGTGCGGGACGCCCGGCGCCGGTAGCGTCGCGACGTGTCCACCTCGCGATCGGTCGGCCTCCCCGACGGCGTCCGGGCCTGCCTGTTCGACCTCGACGGGGTCCTCACCCGGACGGCCACCGTGCACATGGCGGCCTGGAAGCGGACCTTCGACGCCTTCCTGCGCTCGCGGGACCCTGCCGCGCGGGAGTTCACGCAGGACGACTACAACCGGTACGTCGACGGCAAGCCCCGCGCCGACGGCGTGCGCGACTTCCTGGCCAGCCGGGGCATCGTGCTGCCCGAGGGGGAGCACGGCGACCCGCCGGACGCCGAGACGGTGCAGGGGGTGGCCACCCGCAAGAACGACCTGGTGCAGCGCGAGCTCGAGGAGCACGGCGTGGAGGTGTACGAGGGGTCGGTGCGCTACCTCCGCGCCGTCAAGGAGGCCGGGCTGGCCACCGCGGTGGTGACCGCGTCGGCCAACGGCGAGCAGGTCGTCGCCGCCGGCGGGTTCGCCGACCTGGTCGACACCCGGGTCGACGGCGTCGTCGCCCGGGAGCGGGGCCTGGCCGGCAAGCCGGCGCCCGACACCTTCCTCGCCGGCGCGCACGCCCTCGGGGTGACGCCGGAGCAGGCCGTCGTCTTCGAGGACGCCCTGGCCGGCGTGGCCGCCGGCCGGGCGGGTGGCTTCGCGCACGTCGTCGGCGTCGACCGGGTCGGGCACGCCGAGGCCCTGCGCGAGGCCGGCGCCGACGTGGTCGTGACCGACCTCGACGAGCTGCTGGACCGGCCGTGACGGAGGGGCGGGCGATCTTCCCGGTCGAGCCCTGGTCGCTCACCGAGGTCGGTCTGGACCACGAGAGCCTCGGGGTGCACGAATCGGTGTTCGCGCTGGCCAACGGCCACCTGGGCATGCGGGGCTCCCTGGAGGAGGGTGAGCCCGTCGTCGTCCCGGGCACGTACCTCAACGGCTTCTTCGAGGAGCGGCCGCTGCCCTACGCCGAGGCCGGCTACGGGTTCCCCGAGCAGGGCCAGACCGTCGTCAACGTGACCGACGGCAAGCTGATCCGGCTGCTGGTGAAGGACTCGCCGCTGGACCTCAACTACGGCGAGGTCATCGACCACCGGCGGACGCTGGACCTGCGTGCCGGCGTCCTGCGGCGGTCCACCGAGTGGCGCTCGCCCAGCGGCCGGTCGGTGCGGGTCAGCAGCACCCGCCTGGTGTCGCTGGCCCGCCGGTCGATCGCCGCGATCGAGTACCAGGTGGAGGTCACCGACGACCTCGGCGACCTCTACGTCGCCCTGCAGTCGGACCTGCTGGCCAACGAGGACGGCGCGCCGGACGGGGACCGCGACCCGCGCGGCGCCGCGGCGCTTGCCCGTCCGCTGGACTGCGAGCTCGCCGCCGGCCGCGGCCGGCGGGCGGTGCTGGTGCACCGCACCAAGCGCAGCCGGCTGCGGCTGGCGGCCGGCATGGACCACGTCATCGACATCCCCGACAGCGCCACCGAGGACATCGAGGCCGGCGGCGATCTGGCCCGGTACACGCTCGCGGCGCGCATCCCGCCCGGCGGGTCCCTGAAGCTGGTCAAGTTCCTGGCCTACGGCTGGTCCTCCCGGCGGTCCAGCCCGGCGCTGCGCGACCAGGTGGAAGCCGCGCTGGCGACGGCCAAGCTCGCCGGGTTCGAGCGCCTGCTGCGCGAGCAGCGGGAGCTGCTGGCCCAGCACTGGGACGAGGCCGACGTCGAGATCGAGGGCGACGACGAGCTCCAGCAGGCCGTCCGGGTCGGCATGTTCCACGTCCTGCAGGCCGGGCTGCGCGGCGAGCGGCAGCCGATCCCGGCCAAGGGGCTGACCGGCCCGGGGTACGACGGGCACACCTTCTGGGACACCGAGACCTACGTGCTCCCGGTGCTCACCTACACCGCCCCGCACGCCGCCCGCGACGCGCTCATCTGGCGGCACACCACCCTCGGCCTGGCCCGGGAGCGGGCCCGCGTGCTCGGACTCCGCGGGGCGGCCTTCCCCTGGCGGACGATCCGCGGCGAGGAGACGTCGGGCTACTGGCCGGCGGGCACGGCGGCCTTCCACATCAACGCCGACATCGCCGACGCGGTCATCCGGTACTACGACGCCACGCTGGACGACGCCTTCGACCGCGACTACGGGGCCGAGCTGCTGCTGGAGACCGCCCGGCTGTGGGCGTCGCTGGGACACTTCGACGCCGAGCACGGCTTCCGGATCGACGGCGTCACCGGGCCGGACGAGTACACCGCCGTGGTGGACAACAACGTCTACACCAACCTCATGGCCCAGCGGAACCTGCGCGAGGCCGCGGCCGCGGTGGCCCGCCAGCCCCTGGTGGCCGGCCGGCTCGGGGTCACCGACGAGGAGGTGGAGGAGTGGCTGCGGGCGGCGTCGCTGATGGCGGTGCCCTACGACACCCGCCACGGGGTGCACATGCAGTCCGACGGGTTCACCCACCACGAGGACTGGGACTTCGCCGCCACGCCGCGCGAGCACTACCCGCTGCTGCTGCACTACCCCTACTTCGAGCTGTACCGGAAGCAGGTGGTCAAGCAGGCCGACCTGGTGATGGCGCTGCACCTGCGCGGTGACGCCTTCACGCTCGAGGAGAAGATCGCCGACTTCGCCTACTACGAGCAGCGCACCACCCGGGACTCCTCGCTGTCGGCGACCCAGCAGGCGGTCGTCGCGGCCGAGACCGGCCACCTCGAGCTCGCCCACCAGTACTGGGCCGAGGCGGCGCTGACCGACATCCAGAACCTGCACCACAACTCCGGTCACGGGCTGCACATCGCCTCGCTGGCCGGCGGGTGGACCGTCGCGGTGGCCGGGTTCGGCGGGATGCGCGACCACGGCGGGGAGCTCGCCTTCGCGCCGCGGCTGCCCGAGCGGATCAGCCGGCTGCGGTTCCGGGTGGTCTACCGCGGCCGCAAGCTCACCGTCACCGTCGAACGGGACCGGGCCACCTACCGGCTGGTGGACGGCGACCCGCTGGACATCCGGCACCACGGCCGCCAGGTGCGGATCGACCACGACGACGTGGTGCTGGAGCTGCCGCCGCCACCCGAGGTCGAGCCGGTGCGCCAGCCGCCGGGCTGCGAGCCGCGGCGCCGCTCGCGCGGCTGACCGCTCCACCACGCCCCGACGTGGTGGAGCGGCGCCCTGCCTCGCCTACTACCGTTATCCCCAACATCGACCCGGCTCAGCCGGTGGTGCCGTCGAGCAACCAACTCACGCCCAGAACCAAGGCACCAACGTCCACGGCCAGGAACACGCCGACCCAGACCAGCGCGGGGAACGGGGTGAGCCGGGCCAGCTGGTCGGCGTCGGAGTCGCGGGCGCCCCGCCGGCGGCGGGCGCGCTGCAGCTCGACGACGGCCCGCGGCGCGGCCAGGAGCAGGAACCAGGTGGCGACGGCGGCGAATACGACCTGGCCGGTGGGCGGCAGCCACCACGTCGCGGCGAAGACGATGCCGCCGGTGACCAGCACCGACCAGAGCCCGTACCAGTTGCGGATCTGCACCAGCAGGAGCGCCAGGAGCAGCAGCAGCGCCCACAGCAGCCCGACGGCGTGCCCGGCGGCCAGCAGGGCCGCGGCGCCGAGCCCGAAGAGCGCCGGCCCGGTGTACCCCGCGGCGCAGGTGAGCACCATGCCCAGGCCGGTCGGGCGGCCGGCGGAGACGGTCAGGCCCGAGGTGTCCGAGTGCAGCCGGATGCCCGCGAGCCGGCGCCCGGCGGCCAGCGCCACCAGGCCGTGCGCGCCCTCGTGGGCGATCGTCACCACGTTCCGGGCCGGCCGCCACAGCGCGGGGGAGAGGACCAGCAGCGCGGCGACCGCGGCCGTGCCGAGCATCCACTCCACCGGGAGCTCCGGGGCCGTCGCCGTCACGCGGGCCCAGAAGCGGCCGAGGAGCTCCACGCCCGGCAGTCAACCGCACGGACCGGGCGGCGGCGGGGGAGTGGCCGGGGTGTCGGCCGAGGCAGGGCTCACACCGCCGCGGGGGACACAGCGACCCCGGATCCGGGCGATCCTGGACGCATGACGACGAGCACCGCCCTCATCCGGGACGACCTCCCGGTGACGGTGTCCTTCACGCGGCGCGCCGACCCGGCGCACACGCGGGAGATGACGGCGTGGATCCGCGCCGGTCTGAGCATGGCGGAGGGCTTCCCCGGCTTCCTGGGCGGTGGCTGGGTGCGCTCCCGGCGTGACGCGGACGAGTGGCACATGCTCGTCCGGTTCGCCGACCAGCCTGCCCTGGCCGCGTGGGAGGCGTCCGCCGAGCGGCAGTGGTGGCTGCGCTCGGCGCAGGGCCTGGCCGAGGTCACGCGCACCGAGCGGCGCACCGGGATCGAGGGCTGGTTCGACTCGCCCGTCGCCGAGGTCGTCGACCCGCCGCCGGCCGTCCCCGCCCCGCCCCGCTGGAAGCAGGCGGTGACGATCTGGCTGGTGTTCTTCCCGGTCAACTTGCTCGCCACGGTGACGCTGGGCGCGGCGCTCGCCGACGTCCACGTGGTGCTGCGGGTGCTGGCCATCACGCTGGCTCTCACGCCGCTGATGACCTACCTGCTGCTGCCGTGGATGACCGCGCGCCTGCAGTGGTGGCTGCAGGGACGGCGCTGGCGGGACCGCTGAGCAGCGGCTTCCCGGCCTAACAGCGTCGACGGCCCGGCCTGCGCCTGCCACCATCGCCGCGTGGAGGTGCTCGCGTGGCTGCCGGCGTTCCTGGTGGCCGTGCTGCTCATGGCGGCGACGCCCGGTCCGGCGATGGCGTTGATCCTCCGGCGGGCGGCGCTGCGGGGGCTGCGCGGCGCGGTGCCGACGGTGCTCGGGCTGGAGCTGGGCCTCTACCTCTGGGCGCTGGCGGCGGGCGCCGGCCTTGCTGCCCTCGTCGCGGCGTCCGAGGTCGCCTACCTCGTGCTGCGGGTCGTCGGGGCGGGCGTGCTGCTCTACCTCGGGCTGCGCGCCTGGCGGGCGGCCTGGCGCGACCGGGGGAGCGCGCCGGCGGCCGGCCCGGAGGAGTTCCGGCTGCCCCGCCGGGGGTGGTGGGCGGCGTTCGGCGAGGGGCTGCTGGTGCAGCTGGCCAACCCGAAGGCCGCCGTCTTCATGCTGGCGTTCTACCCGCAGTTCGTGCCGGCGGACGGCCCGGTGCTCGCCACGACCGCGGTGCTGGCGCTGCTGCAGGTCGTCGTCGAGACCGGGCTCTACCTTGCCCTGGCCGCCGCGGTGGCGCGCGCGGGCCGGTGGTTCCGCCGTCCCCGGGTGCGGCGACGGCTGGAGGCGGCCAGCGGCACGGTGCTGGTCGCGCTGGGGCTGCGGGTGGCGGTCTCCAGCCGGTGAGGCGCTCAGCCGCCCGGCTTGACCGCCTTGCCCCGCTCGCGCTCCGCGTCGTCGGCCTCGTAGGCGCCGGGGACCGCGCGGGCCCCGCCGTCGTCGTCCGTGCCGGGCGTGACCGGCCGGTCGGTCAGGTCCGCGGGGCCGGGCGAGGGCGTGCCGCCCGGCTCGTGGTGCTCCTCGGTGTCGGGACGGGCCTCGGTCACGGATCCTCCAGCGTCTCGGCGGCACGGTCCGCCGACGCCTACCCGGTGCGCCGCGCAGGCGAACCCGCTGCGGGTGGTCAGGAATCGAGAAGTCCGCGGGCCGGAGCCCTCGCTAGCGTGCCGGGAGCGGGCAGGGTGCCTGCGGGAGCGCGGAACGGGAGGGGCGGGACATGGCGGATCTATCGGCGGAGGAACGCGAGGCGGTGCAGCAGCGGGCCGCCGAGGTGCGGTCGTCGCGGCGGCGCGGTCGCGGCGCAGACCGGGCGGCGGCCGAGGCGCAGGACGTGGTCGACAAGATCGCCTCGATGCCGGCCGGCGACCGGAAGCTGGCCGAACGGGTGCACGCCGTCGTGACCGCCGCCGCGCCCGAGCTGGCGCCGAAGCTCTGGTACGGCATGCCGGCCTACGCCCGCAGCGGCACGGTGGTGTGCTTCTTCCGCAGCGGGGAGATGGACGGCACGCGCTACTCGGTGTTCGGCTTCAACGACAGCGCCGCCCTCGACGACGGCGGGATGTGGCCGACCTCCTGGGCGCTGACGGAGATGACCGACGCCGCCGAGGCGGAGATCGGCGCGCTGGTGCGGCGCGCCGTGCGCTGAGCTCAGACCAGCCCGGCGTCGTGCCCCACCAGCGCGACCTGCACCCGGTTCGCCGCCTCCAGCTCGGCCGGCAGCCGCGAGACGTGGGCCTCATCGCCTGAGCGGTCACTCCTCGCGGGTGAACAGCCAGCGGGCGAAGGACGCCTCCTGGTCGAGCTCCGTGCGCCACAGCACCGACAGCCGGAAGGTTCCGGGGGCGACGACGAGCAGCGGGCTCGCGTCGGTGGCAGCGCCCTCCTCCAGCGCGGCCGAGCGCGGTGTCGGGCCGGGTGACTCGGGCAGGAGGAAGGCGCCGTCCTCGCCGGTGCCGTCCAGCGCGGCGCTGATGAACGCCAGCCGGCCGCTGGGCACGGCGACGGCGTCCCCGACCTGGTCACCGGTCACGGGGAACGCCAGCGCGGTGTCCAGCGCGGTGCGGTAGTCCTCGGCGGCGGCCTGGACGACGGCCACGCTGCCGTCGTCGGCGCGGAACACCTCGAGCCAGCCCTCGTCGCCGACCTCGGGGTCGGTGAGCACCAGCGCCGCGCTTCCGCCGTCCAGGGGGATGCCCGTCAGCTGGTAGCCCAGCCGGGGCACCAGGGCCTCGTACGCCTGCTCGCTCATGCCCCGCCAGTGCGGGAGCAGGTCGCCGTCGAGGGCGAGGAACGGTTCGCCGTTGGTCCAGCAGCGGCCGACGTGGGTCCAGGAGCGGGGCATGCCCTCGATCATCACCCGGCACGGGGACGCACGCCGGGGGCGGTCAGCCGGCGCAGCAACTCCGGGGGAAAGCACCGGTCCCGGGTGCCGATGACGACACCGGTCGGCACGTCCGGCCACGCGCGCAGCGGCCATGTACCACCCGCCGTCGCCGGCTCCGTGGACCAACGCGTACGTGCTCACCCGGGACCTCCCGTCCTCGACGTGGAGAGGATCCGCCGGCGCGGCCGGACTCATCGGCAGCCGGGCCAGGTCAGCCGCCGTCGGAGGCCACGATCTCCTGCAGCGCGCGCACGTGCCCCCGGTAGGCGCGGTTCCCCTCCGCGGTCAGCGCCAGCCAGAGCCGGCTGCGGGCATCACGGACACCCTTTTCCTGCGTGACGTAACCGGCGTCGACGAGCTGGGACAGCTGCTTGCTCAGCGCCGACTTCGAGAGGCCGATCTTCTGCTGCAGCGCACCGAACTCGACCTTCTGGGCGGCGCTGAGCATCGCGCAGATGCGCAGCCGGTGCGGGGCGTGGATGACCTCGTCGAAGGCGGGCGCGTCAGCGGGCATGCCCGAACTCGCGGACGTAGCGCTGGCCGGTGACCAGCACCGCGGTGGCGGTGACGGCCGCGCACGGGATCCAGATCCACCACGCGTCGGTGGTCGCCTCGACGAGCCAGCCGACGGCGAAGGTTCCGAGGACGACGGTCAGGTAGCCGGCCATGTCGCCCAGCTTCACGGAGGCGCCGGAGACGCCGTCGGCGTTGAACCAGTAGCGGTGCGCGAGCAGGCCCATGACGACCACGAGGGGGAGGACCACGAGGCCGGCCGTCCTCGGCGGCAGCATCTGGGCGAGGGCGACGCCCGCGACGACGGCGGCTCCGACGAGGAAGAACCACCGGGGGATCGGTGGGTACCGGACGGCGTCCTCGTCCTCCGCCAACTGGGCGAGGGCTTCCCGGGCTTCCTGGGGCGACAGCCTGCGACCGCTGGGAGTTTCCATGCAGGAAACACTAGGGCAGTGTTTCCTACGTGGCAACTGTCTGGGACTGGCGAGGGAGCGGGGTGGTCATCGCCTCGGTCCGACTTGTCGGCCATGATGCTGGGGCAGCATGGTGCCGCGGCAGTGCATCGGCCACCAACGCGTGCTGCGCGGTCCTGGCCGGGTGTTGATCACGCAGGCCGCGCGGCGAGGCCTCACGTCGGTGTCAGCGGATCGACGCTTCGTCGACCACGGCGTCCAGGTGCTCGGGTAGCGGAGTCTCCTCGCTAGTTGACATAACGTCGATTATCGGCGCGAAGTTCAGAGGTTGGAGAGGGGGTGTGGACCCCGGATCGCCGCATCCGATCTGCCGGCGCCGACCACTCGACGATCGCCGGCGCCCGTTCCAGCCGGACGTGCTCGGTGACCCCTGATGCGCCGCCGCGGTTCGCAGCGCCGGCTCCTCGTCGACCGGCACGGCGACGTCGACGGCGATTCCCGGGCGGCGCATCGAACGGCTCGCGACGGCGAGCCGGCCGCCGTGCCTGTCGCCGACTCCCCCATGAGTTGATCTTGCAGACAGCGATCTTGATGAGGAGCCACCGGCCGGCCGGTACGACCGAGCTGACGTCCCTGTCGACGCCCGCCGTGGGGGTCGACGGCCGTCATGGCCGGCGCTCCCCCCATCCGCCCACACCACCCGTATTGCGTCACTGTGACGTAAGCACCGAGGTGTTGCGCGTTCGACGGGCGCCTGCCCGTCACCGTTCGTAGGCTCGACCCATGAGAACCCGACGACCGCTCGCCGCTCTGCTGACCTCACTGGCGCTGTTCGGTGGAGGTGCCACGCTGGCCGGCTGCCAGGCGGCCGGCGACGAGCAGAACGACGGCACCACCGACGAGGTCGTCGACACGCTGAGCCCGGAGGAGGCCGACCGGGAGAACCTGCCGGACGTCAGCAACCCGGAGGTCGAGCAGAACACCGACGAGGACACCCAGGACCCGGACTGATCCGGCCGGTCAGCTGGAGCGTTCGGTGACCCAAAGGCGGTCGAGCCGGCCCGTCGAGCGGACGAGATCGGCCAGCGAACGCTCCAGCTCCGCCTTGGTGGGCCGTTCCTGCAGCAGCGTCTGCACGTCCTCGAGGGCGCAGCGCAGCTGGTACAGCCGGTCCTGGAGGCCGTCGAGCTCGGCCCGGGACACGAGCACCACGTCACCAGGCAGCCCCGCCTTCGCCGTCGCGGAGCGCTGCTCGTAGGCCCGCTGGCGGCAGGCCTGCCCGCAGTACAGCCGCGGGCGGCCGACCGAGCCCTGCTGAGGGAGGACCCTGCGGCACCAGCCGCACCGCCGTTCCTCACCGCTCCCCCGGCTGGGGAGCGGCGCGACGGGGAGGGACGCCGTGCTGCCGGACGCGTGCTGCTGTGCCACGCAGCGCACGGTAGACGTCGCTGCCGACAGTCCGGCATGACACGCCAGGACGCCGGCTGGAACGGCGCCGCCTGCGGCTCCGGGCCGGCGTGGGGCGGCGCCCGTGGGGCCCCGCACGCCGCCGTGGGGCTGCCACTAGCGTGGACGCGTGCCCGCCGCGCGCTTCCCGTTCCTGGACGCGCCGACCCCGTTGGCCATGGCGCACCGCGGCGGGGCGATCGAGCACCTGGAGAACACCATGCCGGCCTTCGAGGCCTGCGTGGAACTCGGGTACCGCTACATCGAGACCGACGTCCAGGTGACGGCCGACGGCGTCCTCGTCGCCTTCCACGACCCCACCCTGGAACGGGTCACCGGCCAGAGCGGCCGGATCGACGGCCTCACGTGGGCCGAGGTGGCCGAGGCCCGGATCGGCGGCCGCGAGCCCATCGTGCGCCTCGAGGACCTGCTCGGGGCCTGGCCCGACGTCCGCTTCAACCTCGACGTCAAGGCCGCGGGGGTGCTCGTCCCGCTGGTGCGGCTGGTGCGCCGGATGCAGGTCCTCGACCGCATCTGCCTGGGCTCGTTCTCCGACGCGCGCATCGCCACCGCCCGGCGGCTGTTCGGCCCCGCCGTCTGCACCTCGCTGGGCCCCCGCGGGGTGGCGGCGCTGCGGCTGTCCTCCTACTCGCCCCGCGCCGCCGGGCTGGTGCGCATCTCGGCCGGCTGCGCGCAGGTACCCCTGCAGCTGGGCGGGCGCGCGCTGGTCGACGAGCGGTTCGTCGCGGCGGCGCACGCGCGCGGGCTCCAGGTGCACGTGTGGACCGTCGACGACCCGGCCGAGGCCGAGGCGATGCTCGACCTCGGGGTGGACGGCATCATGACCGACCGGCCGGCGATGCTGCGTGGGCTGCTGGAGAAGCGCGGTCAGTGGGCGCCTCCGTCGTGACGGCGCCACCCGACCGGGTGCCCGGCTCCGCGGGCCGGTGCTGGACCCCGGCCCGACCGGCTGGCACCCTGCCGCGGTGACCACCGCCGTGCCCTCCGCCGCCCCCGTGCCGCCGGCCGACCGGGCGCTCTCGCGCGAGCGCTTCGGCTGGTACTCCTACGACTGGGCGATGTCGGTCTTCAACACCTCGGTGACGACCGTCTTCCTCGGCCCCTACCTGACCGCCATCGCCCGCGACGCCGCCGGCCCCGACGAGCGGCTGTCCTTCCTCGGGCTGTCCGTCGCGGCCGGGAGCTGGTTCTCCTACGTTCTGTCGGCGTCGGTGGTGCTCCAGGTGCTGGTGCTCCCGCTCACCGGCGCCGTCGCCGACCGCACCGGCCGCAAGCGGGAGATGCTCGCCGGCTTCGCGCTGCTCGGGGCGCTGGCCACGACCGGCCTCTACTTCGCCGGCGACGGCCGGTGGCTCATGGCGGCGTTCCTGTTCGTCCTGGCGAACATCAGCTTCGGCGCGGCCACCGTCGTCTACTACTCGTGGCTGCCCGACCTCGCCGGGCCCGACGAGCGCGACCTGGTCTCCAGCCGGGGCTGGGCGTTCGGCTACGTCGGCGGGGCCCTGCTGCTCGCCGTCCACCTGGGGCTGGTCGTCGCCGCTGAGGACCTGGGGCTGACCACCGGCGAGGCGGTGCGGATCGCCCTGGCGACCTCCGGCCTGTGGTGGGGCGCCTTCACGCTGTTCTCGGTCTCCCGGCTGCGCAACCGCCCGGTGGCCGACTCCGCGGTGCGGTCGGGCAGCAGCTTCCGGCAGCTGGCCACCACTTTCCGGGAGATGCGGGCCTTCCCGCTCACGCTGTGGTTCCTGGGCGCCTACCTGCTCTTCAACGACGGCGTGCAGACGGTCATCTCGCTGTCGGCCACCTACGCCACCGAGGAGCTCGACCTCGCGCAGGACGTGCTCACCGGCGCGATCCTCATGGTGCAGGTCGTCGCGATCTTCGGGGCGCTGGGGCTTGGTCGGCTGGCGGGCCGCTACGGGGCCAAGCGGGTCGTCCTGGGCGCGCTGGTGGCCTGGATCGGCGTGCTGCTGGCAGCCTTCTTCCTGGAGACCGGCGCGGTCGCGCAGTTCTACGCGCTGGCCGCCGTGATCGGCCTGGTCCAGGGCGGCACGCAGGCGCTCTCCCGCTCGCTGTTCAGCCAGCTGATCCCGGCAGGCAAGGAGGCCGAGTACTACGGGTTCTACGAGATCAGCGACCGCGGCACGAGCTGGCTGGGCCCGCTCGCCTTCGGGCTCACCTACCAGCTCACCGGGTCCTACCGGCTGGCGATCGTCAGCCTGGTGGTCTTCTTCGTGGGCGGGTTCATCGCGCTCGCCGCGCTGCCGATGCGCCGGGCCGTCCTCGCGGCCGGCAACACCCCGCCGGAGAAGCTGTGACGCCCACCCCCTCCGGCGCCGCTCCCCTGCCGCCCGGCTCGGTACCCGCCTCCGGCGACCGGCGGCGGCACCCGGCCCCGGCGCACCTGCGGTTCTTCCACGGACCCATGGACTGCGGGAAATCCACCCTCGCGCTGCAGGTCGACCACAACCACAGCCGGCAGGGCCGGCACGGCCTGCTGGTGACCCAGGGCGACCGCTCCGCGGCCCCGCGCATCACCTCCCGGGTCGGCCTCTGCCGGGACGCCGTCGAGATCGACGCGGCCACCGACCTCCGGCTCCTCGTGCGCGACCGCTGGGCCGACGGGCACCGGGTCGACTACCTCATCGTCGATGAGGCGCAGTTCCTCTCCCCCGCCCAGGTCGACCAGTTGGCCGAGCTCGTCGACGAGTCGCACGTCGACGTCTACGCCTTCGGACTGACCACCGACTTCCGCACCCGGCTCTTCCCGGGCACCCAGCGGCTGCTGGAGCTCGCCGACGACGTGCAGCGCATCCAGGTGGAGGTGCTGTGCTGGTGCGGCCTGCCGGGGCAGCTGAACGCCCGTGTCGTCGACGGCGTCATGGTGCGCTCGGGCGCGACCGTCGTCGTCGCCGACACCGCCCCGGCCGAACTGCCCGGCGAGGGCGCCGTCGCGCCCGCCGTCCGGTACCAGGTGCTCTGCCGGCGGCACTACGTCCGCGGCGAGCTGGGCCCGACCGCGGCCGGTCCGGGGCAGCTGGCCCTGCCCTGAGCGGCGGATCCTCACCCGTGCGGGGGGCGCTGGGGGCGAGGATCCCACCCCATGCGATGATGGGCAGCCGATTCGGCGGAATCTCTCCGCCTTTTCCGTCGTTCATCTCTCTGACTCCCCGGTCGCCTGGGTACTGCCCTGGCCTCCGGACGTCGAGTCCAGACCGACACGAGCACGAGAGGACGGTGTGCCATGGGTGAGCGTTCCCTGCGCGGCAGCCGACTGGGCAGCGTCAGCTACGAGACCGAGCGGAACACCGCGCCCATCGAGCGGCAGTACGCCGAGTACCGGTGCCCCTCGGGCCACCTGTTCACGGTGCCCTTCGCCGACGACGCGGAGCTCCCCGACACCTGGGAGTGCAAGTTCGACGGCTCGGCCGCCAAGCTGGTCGGCGGGAGCGAGCCCGCGCCCAAGAAGGTGAAGCCGCCGCGCACGCACTGGGACATGCTCCTCGAGCGGCGCAGCGTCGAGGACCTCGAGGAGGTCCTGGCCGAGCGCCTCGAGGTGCTCCGCGGGCGGCGGACCCGCGCCAGCTGACGACGGACCCGCCCACGGGGCGGGTGGCGCACCGTCTTCGCGAACGGCCCCGGTGGAGGGATCCACCGGGGCCGTTCCGCGTCCCGGGCCGTGGCGCCGGTCGCTCAGGGACGCTGGTCGGGGTCCCGGAGCACCTCGCCCTCGATGACGAGCGGCTGAAAGGGGTCGGTGGCGTCCACCGGTGCGGTCCGCGTGCTGCCGACCCGGACCGGCCCGCGCAGGTGCTCGGGCAGGCGGGCCAGGACGACCCGCCGCAGCGCGGCGCGCACCAGGCCCCGCGTGCCCGGCAGCAGGCACAGCAGCCCGACGAGGTCGCCGAGGAAACCCGGCAGCACCATGAGCAGGCCGCCGACGGCGACGAGCCCGGCGTCACCGAGCTCGCGGCCCGCGGCCTCGCGCGAGCGCGCCCGCTGCCGCAGGTCGGCCAGCGTCCGCCGGCCCTGGCTGGCCAGCAGCACCCAGCCGAGCACGCTGGTGACCAGGGTGGCGACGATCGTCCACCCCAGCCCGATCCAGGCGGCGACCAGGACGAAGACCACCAGCTCCGCCAGCGCGGTCAGCCCCACCACCGTGCGCAGTCTCCGACGCACCACGTCAGCCACGCCGCCTCCTCATCCTCCGTCGTCCCCTCGCCGCTCCCCCGCCGGCCGCTGCCGAGGGGGGCGCTACCGCCCGGCCGGGTCGGCCGTGCCGGTCACCGGCGGGCGCACGCGGCCCGGCAGCCAGTCGGCCAGCCGGTCCTGCACGCCCCACGCGGTCACGCGGGCCCACGCCTCTCCAACGATCGAGCCGCTCATCTTGCTCCGGCCCCAGGTGCGTTCGGTGAAGGTGATCGGGACCTCGGTGACGCGGGCCCCCGCGCGCAGCGCCCGCCAGGCCCAGTCGACCTGGAAGCAGTAGCCCTCGCTGGCCACCTCGTCGAAGGGCAGCCGGTCGATCAGCTCGGCGCGGGCGGCGCGGAAGCCGCCGGTGGCGTCGCGCAGCGGCAGGCGCAGCGCCCAGCGGGTGTAGCGGTTTCCCACCCGGGACAGCAGCAGCCGGTGCGCCGGCCAGTCCTCGACCCGGCCGCCGGGGACGTAGCGGGACCCCAGCACGAGGTCGGCGTCGGCCAGCGCGGCGAGCAGGTCGGGCAGCTGCTCGGGCGCGTGCGACCCGTCGGCGTCCATCTCGACCAGCACGTCGTAGCCGCGCTCGCGGGCCCAGCGGAAGCCGGCCACGTACGCCCGCCCGAGACCGGCCTTGGTGCTGCGGTGCAGCACGTGCACGCGGGGGTCGGCGGCGGCCCGTGCGTCGGCGATCGCGCCGGTGCCGTCGGGCGAACCGTCGTCGACGACCAGGGCGTGCGCCTCGGGCACGCTGGCGTGCAGGCGGTCCAGGACCCGCGCCAGGTTCCCGGCCTCGTTGTAGGTGGGGATGACCACCAGCACGCGTCCGGTCACGGACGTGCCGCCCGGCGGAGCCGCAGGACCGCCAGCAGCACCGCGCCCAGGCCGAGAGCGGTGAGCAGCGCCTCGGGCAGCACCCCGAGGCGCTGGGCGACCGTGCGATCGTCGCGCTGGGCGATCTCCTCCACGAACACCGCCGGCTCGAACAGCTCCGAGGAGCGCACCACGGTGCCGTCGGGGGCCACGACGGCCGAGATGCCGCTGGTGGCCACCACGGCGACGCTGCGCCCGAACTCGACCGCGCGCACCCGGCTCATGGCCAGCTGCTGCTCGCTCTCGTCGGTGTAGCCGAAGGTCGCGTTGTTCGTCTGGACGACGAGCATCCCCGCGCCGCCGTCCACGACGTCGCGCACGAGACCGTCGTAGACCACCTCGAAGCAGATCAGGTCGCCCAGCCGGATGCCGGCCACGTCGAGCACCCCGACCTCCTCGCCCGCGGCGAAGTCGCGGCGCACCAGGTCGACCTTGTCGCTGAACAGCCGGAAGAAGTCGCGGTGGGGGACGTACTCGGCGAAGGGCACCGGGTGCCGCTTGACGTAGGTGTCACCGGGCCCCACTTCCGGTGACCAGACGATCGCGGTGTTGCTGATGAACTCGCCCGGCCCGCCGACGACGGCGCCGACGAGCACCGGCGCCCCCACGGCGTCGGCCGCCCGCTGGATCTGCGCGGCGGCGTCGGCGTTGCGGTAGGGGTCGATGTCGGAGCTGTTCTCCGGCCACAGGACGACGTCCGGGCGCGGCTGCCGGCCCGCCGCCACCTCCTCGGCGAGCCGCAGCGTCTGCTGGACGTGGTTGTCCAGCACCGCCCGTCGCTGCGCGTTGAAGTCCAGGCCCGCCCGCGGCACGTCGCCCTGGATGACCGCGACGGTGGTGGTCGGGCCGCCCGTGGTGAGCGACTCCCCCGGCAGCGGCAGCCAGGCCAGCGCGCCGACGAGCGGGAGGGCGAGCACCCCGGCCAGCGCCGCGGCGGCCGCGCGCAGCCTCCGGGCGCCGGTGCGCCGCGCCGAGGCCGCGGCGAGCAGCGCGGCGGCGAGCAGGGTGCCGGTCAGGGCGACGGCGAAGCCGGCCAGGGGGACGCCGCCGTAGGCCGCGAGGGCGAGGAACGGACCGTCGGTCTGGGAGAAGCCCAGCCGCCCCCAGGGGAAGCCGCCGAAGGGGAACCGCCCGCGGGCGGCCTCGACGGCCACCCAGAGCGCGGCCGCCCACAGCGGCCACCCGGGCAGCCGGGACGTGAGCGCGGTCAGGCCGCCCAGGACGGCGAGGTACAGCGCCTGGCTGATCGCGAGCGCCAGCCATGGGAACGCGCCGACGTAGATGCCGGTCCACGACAGCAGCGGGACGAAGAAGGCGAGGCCGGTGACCAGGCCGAGCCAGAGGCCGGCCCGCAGACCGCGCCCGTGGACGGCGACGGCCAGGGCGGCCGGACCCAGGACAGCCAGCGCGACCAGGCCGTGGCCGGGGAAGGCGAGGAACATGGCCAGCCCGCCGGCGGCGGCCAGCAGGGTGCGCCACGGTGCGCGGGACCAGCGGCTACCGGGTGCGGTCGACGGCGGCGCGGCCGCTCCGGCACCGCCGGGGCCGGTCGTCCGCGGGAGGGTCCCGGTCCCCGGCCCGCCTATGCCTGCGGGCACCCAGCGCCTCCCCGGTGCAGCCGCCCTGCGCGGGCGGGACGTCCCCGCGCCGTCCGGGCGGGGTCCGGACCGCGGTGTCCCGCGGTCCCGACCCAGCATCCCATCCCGGCGGCGCCGGCGGACGCGGCTGGGCCGCTCCCACCTGTCCGGGCACCCGGACCCCTGCCCCGGACGCGCCGGCGGTCGCTCCCGTGGGCGGCGCACCTTCGGGCCGGACGGCCGGTCGCTGGGTGCGATCGGCGCGACCGTTGTCTGATGGCGTGGGTCCACGCGGGCTCCGCCGGTTTCCCGCGCACGGTTCCCGGCCGGCCCGCCCGCCCCCTGCGGCCCGGGTGCGGCCCCGGGGAGGGGCGCCGGCCGGCGGGGTGAACGCGCCTGCCGGGGGACGCGCGCGCGGTGCTCCCGGTCAGGAACTGCAGGGACTGTAAGAAGTGCGCGGGCCCGAATCGAGACCTCGGACACCCCCGGGCCGCAGTGTGATCGGATCGTTACTGATCGTTGTGGCGCTCACACGGCGTCGAGCGGACGGCCGTCGACCACGAGCCCCGCGCACGCCGGGCGGCCGCGCTGCTCGAGGACGTCCGAGAGCCCGGCGTCGGTGGCCCAGAGCGCCAGGTCGGCCGGCGCGCCGACGGCCAGCGGTCCCACCGGGTGCTCGGCCCGGATCGCGGCCCAGCCGCCGTGCGTGGCGGCGTCGAAGGCGTCGAAGGGGCGCAGCCCGGACGCCGGGTTCCGGTGGTCGATGGCGGCGTGCACCGCTCCCCAGGGGTCCAGCGGGGTGACCGGCGCATCGCTGCCCAGCGCCAGCGTGACCTCGGCATCGGCGAGGTCGGCGAGCGGGTTGGTGGCCAGCGCCCGACCGGTACCGAGCCGCTCGGCGTACATCCCCGAGTCCCCGCCCCACGCCGCGTCGAAGGCGGGCTGCATGCTGGCGACCATCCGCCACTCCCGCATCCGGCCGATCACCGCCGCCGACGGCATCTCCAGGTGCTCGAGCCGGTGCCGGCAGGCGCGGACGGCGGCGACGCCCAGCTCGCCGACGACCACGCCCACGGCGTCGAGGACCTGCTCGACGGCGGCGTCGCCGATGACGTGGAAGCCGGCCTGGATGCCCGCCGCGGTGCAGGCGCGCACGTGCTCGACCAGCGCACCCGAGTCGAAGCGCAGCGCGCCGGAGGTCTCGGGCCGGTCGCTGTAAGGAGTGCTCAGCGCCGCCGTGTGCGAGCCGAGGGCGCCGTCACAGAAGAGGTCGCCCCCGGCGCCGGCCAGGCCGAGCTCGCGCACGAGGTCCAGCCCGCCGCGCTCGGAGAGCTCGCCCCAGTAGCCGACGACGCGCGGGCCGGGGACCTCCGCGGCCAGGGCGAGCAGCTCCCGGAGGTCGTCGGAGGAGGACACCTCGGGGCCGGCCATCTCGTGCAGGCTGCCGATCCCGAGCGCGGCCGCGGCCCGGCGGGTGGCGTGCTGGGCTGCGGCCCGCTGCACGGCCCCGACCGCTCCGTAGGCGGCCTGCCGGGCCGCGTGGTGGGCGTCCAGCCGCAGCCGCCCGTCCGCCGAGAAGCCCGGGAGCGCGGCGATGCCGGGGACGAGGTCGAGCAGCGCGGTGGAGACCGTGGCGGAGTGGACGTCGACCCGGGCCAGGTAGACGGGCCGGCCGGCGGCCACCGCGTCGACGTCGGCCCGCGTGGGCCCCCGCCCCTCGGGCCAGCCGGTCTCGTCCCACCCCGTGCCCAGGACGATGCCGCCGGGGGCCGCGGCGACGTGGTCGCGGAGGGCGGCCATCGCGTCCGCAAGGCTCAGGCTCGAGTGGAGGTCGAGACCGGTCAGCGCGAGCCCGGTCGCCGTCGCGTGCACGTGCGCATCCACGAAGGCGGGGGTGAGCAACGCCCCCTCCCCCGCGATGACCCGGTCCGCCGGGGGCGCCTCCCCCACGGTGCCGGTCCACGCGATCCGCCCGTCCACGACGTGCAGGGCACGCCCCGGCCGGTCGCCCACCCGCACGTCGGTGATCAGCAGGCTCACGCCGGTCCCTTCCCTCGCCGTCGCCTGCCGGGACGGCGGGCCGGCGAGTAGGAGACCACGGCCACCTCCGGCGGCATCCGGGTGGCCGGTCGTGCGGGGCAGCGGTAGGCAGGAGCGATGGGAGAGGGGCCGGCGGAGCTGCGCACGGAGCGGTTGCGCCTGCGCCCGTGGACCACGGGTCCGGCGGACCTGGCCCGGCTGTGCGACCTCTACGGCCGCACCGAGGTCACCTGCTGGCTGGGCGGGGCGCCCTCGGTCGCACCGGCGGAGCTCGTCGAGCGCTGGGCGGAGGTGCACCGGCAGGACGAGCGCTTCCTGTGCTGGGCGATCGAGCGGCCCGACGGGGTCCCGGCCGGCACGGTGCTGCTCAAGCCCCTGCCCGACGGCGTGGGCGAGGTCGAGGTGGGCTGGCACCTGCACCCCGACTCGTGGGGGCGGGGGTACGCCACCGAGGCCGCACGCGCAGTCATCGACCGCGCCTTCGGGCTCGGGCTCCCGGAGGTGTACGCCGTCGTCCGGCCCGGCAACGAGCCGTCGGTGGCGGTGTGCCGGCGCCTGGGCATGGCTCCGCTGGGGCGGATGCGCCGGTGGTACGGCGTGGAGCTGGAGGCGTTCCGCCTCATGGCCCCGGTCGTCGTGGAGTGAGCCGGGCGCTCAGCGGCGGAGCAGCGCGGTGAGCCTGGCGAGCGGCGACTTCTTCCGCTTCTTCACCTCGCGGCCGGCGGCGCGGAGCGTGTCGGCGGCCGCCGCCTCTGACGGCGTCGGCGCGGTACCCCCGAGGTGGGCGGGCAGCCACCAGCGGTCGTCGTCCCCGGCCGGCCGGTCGGGGTAGCTGCGCTGGGCCTCGTCGAGGAGCGCCTCCATGGCGGTGCGGGTGCGGTCCAGCAGGGCACCGATCTGCTCCCCGGGCTCGGCGACGATCGGTTCCCCCAGGACGACCGTCACCGGGACGCCGCGGCGCAGCTCGACCTCGTGGTTCTTGGTGGCCACGCGGTGCCCGCCCCAGACGGCGGCCGGGATGATCGGCGCCCCCGAGTCGACGGCCATGCGGGCGGCCCCGGCCTTGAGGTCCTTCACGGTGAAGCTGGTGCTGATGGTCGCCTCGGGGAAGACGCCGACGACCTCGCCGTCCTTGAGCGCCCGGACGGCCGCCTCGAACGCGGCGGACCCCGCCTTGCGGTCGACCGGGATGTGCTTCATGGCCCGCATGAAGCGGCCCGCGAACCAGTGCTCGAACACCGGCGACTTCGCCATGAACCGCACCAGCCGGTGCTGCGGGAGCGCGCCGAGCCCGAGGAACGTGAAGTCGAAGAAGCTCACGTGGTTGCTGCAGATGATCGCGCCGCCGGTGGTGGGCACGTGCTCCGAGCCGCGGACGTCGAAGCGGAACCCGAACAGCCGGAAGACCACCAGTGCCAGCCGGATGATGGCCCGGTAGGGCCTGTCCCGCGGGTCGGGCGACGGGCCGAACAGGCCGGGACGGACGACGTCACGCCAGCTCGCGGTGTACATGGCGGGAATCTAGCGGCTGGCCACGGCGGTCGCCCGAGGGGTCTCCTGCCCCGCCGTGGCGTCGACCGCCGCGCGGACGACGGCGGCGAGGTCCCCGGTCTCCCGGTGCACCTGCCGCTGCAGCTCCGCTCCCGTCCCGCGGGTGAGCAGCGCGGCCACCCCGTCGTGCACCCGCTGTTCGTCCCCGGAGTCGGCCAGCGCCGCGCCGACGTGCGCCAGGAGATCGGCGAGGACGTCACCGGCCGGCGCCGGCCGGCCGGTGCGCGGGTGCACCAGCTCGTCGGACAGCCCGGAGCGGGAGGCGCGCCAGCCGGCCAGGCGGAGCACCTCGGAGGACATCTCCGGGACCGCCCCGCCGGCGCGGGCGTCGCGCGCGGCGGTCTCGACCAGGCCGCGCACCAGCCCGGCGAGCGTGACGGCGTCCTCGACCCGGAGCAGCACGTCGGCGGTGCGGACCTCGACGGTGGGCCAGCTGGCCGACAGGCGGGCGTCGAAGTACACCATCCCGTCGTCGAGGACCGTCCGCGTCGCCAGCACCGCCTCGACGAGCCGGTGGTACTCCCCCGCGTCCCGGAACGGACCGGTCGGGCCCGCGGAGGGCCACCGGTGCCAGACCTGCGAGCGGAAGCTCGCGTAGGAGGTGTCCCGGCCCTGCCAGAACGGTGAGTTGGCGCTGATCGCCGTCAGCACGGGCAGCCAGACGCGGATGCGGTTGAGCACCGCGACGCCCTCCTCGTCGTCGGCCACCTGCACGTGCACATGGCAGCCGCAGGTGAGGACCTCCTCGGCGGTCCGCCCGAACGCCTCGTGCAGCCGCCCGTACCGCTCCCCCTCCGTGGGCACCGGGACGACGTCGACCGGCGAGGTGGCCAGCGCCGCGACGCGGGCCCCGACGGCACGGGCGGCCGCGTCGGCCCGGGAGCGCCAGTGCCGAAGCTGGGTGCCGACCTCGGTGAGCGTGGAGCACACCGGCGTCCCGAGCTCGAGTTGCTGCGCCTTGAGCTCGGGCACCAGGTGGGCGGTCTCGGGGACGGCGACGTCGTCGCCCTGCTCCTCGAGGTCGTGCTGGTGCACGTCCTCCCCCTCGCCCCGGCGCGCGGCGACGGCCAGGGCCTCCGGTGCCCGGGCGACGGGGATGCCGTCCGCGTCGACCACGAGCAGTTCCTCCTCGACGCCCACCGTCCGCACGGCTCCATGATCCGGAGGAGGATCGCCGGGCGCGCGGTCAACGGCCGAGGTCACCCGCCCGGGTCGGTTGCTGCGCCGGCGCCCGGAGGGCGCCCAGGTGGTCGTCTCGGCAGGTGACCACAAATGGTAGTCGCACATTTGTTGGGGATAACGGTAGAATTCGGGCATGCCTCGTGCATGGCAGCAGCCGCTGCCCCAGATGCCCGCTCTCCCGCCGGCGCGCGCCTGGGCCCGGCTGCGGCCCCCGCCGGGCTACGAGGACCAGTGGCGCCGCCTGGCCGATGCGGCGCTGGAGCTGGACCGGGGGCCCGAGGAGCTCGCGGCCGAGGGTCTCGACGAACTGGCCGCCGCCCGGGGGTGGAAGCCGGCCACGGTCGCGCTGTACAGCAAGGTCGCCCGCTACGGGGGGCTGGCGGTGCCGCTGCCCGTCACCCCGGAGCCGGATCCACCGCGGCTGGACCTGCGTCCGCTCACGAGGATCCGGGCCGAGGACCCGGAGCACCTGCGGTCGGTGGCCTGGTGCGCGCTGGCGCTGGGCTGGCCCGCCCCGGTCGGGACGTTCCGCTCGTTGCGGCGGGACCAGGTGCGGGCGACCGCGCGCCGCCTGCTCGTCACGACCGACGACGGCGAGTGGTCGGTGCCCGGTGCCCTCACCGCCTGGCACGCCTGGGAGGCGACGCGCGGGCGGTTCCCGGCGCTGGCCGCGAGCCCATGGGTGCTGCCCGCCCTGCGCCGCGGCCCGGGTCTGGACTCCCGCGTCGGGGGCCGGCTGTCCAACCAGGCGCTGCAGGCCACCTTCACCAAGCACGTGCGCGCGACCGTGGGCCACCTGCGGGCGACGGTGACGCCGTCGCGGCGGGAGGCGGTGGAGGAGCTCGCCGCCGCCTACCGCCTGCTCTCCTACGACAGCTACCGCCGGCTGGCCCTGGCGGCCGGCGCGCCACCGGTCGGCGCCCGCGGCGTGGTGAGAGCGGCGCGGGCCACCGCCCGTGCGGCCCGGGCCGGCGGCTGAGGGCGGCTCACAGCAGCGTCAGCTGCTCGGCCGGGTCGGCGGGCGCTACTCCGGAGCCGGGCGCCCGCGCGGGCAGGCTCCCGGCCGGGAAGCCCACCTCCTCGTCGCCCGGAACACCCTGCACCTCCACCTGGCGCGCCTCTCCCCCGCGTTGCCGGTCCAGGCCGTGCCGGGCCAGCAGCGGTGCCACCTGTCGGGCCAGCCAGGTGCGGTACTCCGCCGGGACGTAGGCCCGGCGGGCGTAGAGCCGCTCGTAGCGCGGCGCCAGCTCCGGGTGGGCGCGGCCCAGCCAGGCCATGAACCACTCCCGGGCGCCGGGGCGCAGGTGCAGCGGGATGACGGTCACCCCCGTCGCGCCGGCCGCGGCGATCGCGCCGAGCGCGGCGTCGAGGTGCTCCGGCGAGTCGGTGAGGCCGGGCAGCACGGGTGCGAGGAAGACGCCGCAGGGCAGCCCCGCGTCGGCGAGGGCGCGGACCAGGTCCAGCCGCGCCCGCGGCCTGGGCACGCCCGGCTCGAGCGCGGCGTGCAGGTCGTCGTCCCAGGTCGTCAGGGAGATCGCGAGGCCGATCGGGACCTCCCGGCCGGCAGTGGCCAGGAGCGGGATGTCCCGGCGGAGCAGCGTGCCCTTGGTGAGGATGGAGAACGGCGTCCCGGAGCCGGCGAGCGCGCCGATGACACCGGGCATCAGCCGGTAGCGGCCCTCGGCGCGCTGGTAGGGGTCGGTGTTCGTGCCCAGGGCGACGTGCTCGCGCTGCCACGACGGCCGACCGAGCTCCCGCCGCAGCACCTCGACCAGGTTGGTCTTCACCACGATCTGACGGTCGAAGTCGCGCCCGTTGTCGAACTCCAGGAACTCGTGCGTCCGCCGGGCGAAGCAGAAGCGGCAGGCATGACTGCATCCCCGGTAGGGGTTGATCGTCCACGGGAAGGGCATCGCCGACTCCCCCGGCACGCGATTCAGCGCGCTCTTGGACCGCACCTCGTGGAAGGTCAGCCCCGGGAACTCCGGCACCTGCACGCTGCGCAGCAGGCCCCGGATGCTGGGCATGCCGGGCAGCGCCCCGGGCTCGTCGAGGTCCAGCCGCTGCGCGTCCCACCGCATGACCCCATCCGAACACACGTTCGAACAGGTGTCCAGCCGGTCAGATCGGCGGCCGGGCCTCGTAGGAGGTGGAGAGCACCACGGTCGTGCGCGTGGTGACGTTCGCGGCCGACCGGATCTCCTTGAGCAGGTTCTCCAGCGCGTCCGGCGAGGCGACCCGCACCTTGAGGATGTAGCTCTCCACCCCGGCGACCGCGTGGCACTCCTCGATGGCGTCGAGGTGCGCCAGCAGTGAGGGGGCGTCGTCGGTCTGCGCGTCGGTCGGGGTGATGGACACGAACGCCGTCAGCGGCAGCCCGATCTGGGTCGCGTCCAGCGTCGCCCGGTACCCGGTGATCAGGCCGCGCTGCTCGAGCCGGCGCACCCGCTGGTGCACGGCCGAGACCGACAGGCCGACGTG
Source organism: Blastococcus sp. KM273128 (assembly GCF_021698975.1). Taxonomy (GTDB): domain Bacteria; phylum Actinomycetota; class Actinomycetes; order Mycobacteriales; family Geodermatophilaceae; genus Blastococcus. The sequence goes on from NZ_SSXA01000004.1 coordinate 57,838, forward strand.
CTCGGCCAGCTCGGTGAAGCTCGCCCGCCCGTCGCGCGCCAGCGCCGCCATGAGCGCCCGGTCGACGTCGACCGCGCCGGGCTCAGCCGGGGAGTTCGACGAGCTCACGGGGACCGTTGTTGAGCACGCGGACGCCGTCGTCGGTGCAGACGACGATGTCCTCGATGCGGGCGCCGTGGCGCCCGGGCAGGTAGATGCCCGGCTCCACGGAGAAGGCCATGCCGGGCTCGAGCGGCAGCCCGTTGCCGGACACGATGTAGGGCGCCTCGTGCGAGTCCAGCCCGATGCCGTGACCGGTGCGGTGGATGAAGTACCCGCCCCACCCGGCGTCGGCGATGACCGAGCGGGCGGCGGCGTCGATCTCCTCGGCCGGGACCCCCGGGCGCACCGCCGCGGTCGCCGCCTGCTGCGCGGCGTGCAGCACGGCGTACCAGTCGGCGACCTCGGCGTCCGGGCGGCCGCCGACGACGTAGGTGCGGGTGCAGTCTGAGCGGTAGCCGGTCGCGGTCTCGCCGCCGATGTCGACGACGACCAGGTCACCGGCCTCGACGACGCGGTCGGAGAGCTCGTGGTGCGGGCTGGCCCCGTTCGGGCCCGAGCCGACGATGGTGAAGTCGACGGCGACGTGCCCCTCGGCCAGGATCGCCGCGGCCACGTCGGCCCCGACCTCGGCCTCGGTGCGGCCGACGGTCAGCCACTCCCCCATGCGCGCGTGCACCCGGTCGATCGCCGCGCCGGCCCGGGCCAGCTCCTCGACCTCGGCCGGCGTCTTCACCATGCGCAGCCGGTCGACGACCGGTGCGGCCAGCTCCAGCGCGGCGCCGGGCAGGGCCCGCTGCACCCCGAGCGCGTGCTCGGCCCAGGTCCGCGAGCCGACGGCGACGCGTGCGGGGCCGGCGCCCAGGCGGGCCGTGGCCTCGCCCGCCAGGACGGCGAAGGCGTCGTCGGTCTCGTCCCACGCGAGCACCTCCAGCCCGAGCGTGCCCGCGGGGCCGGCGTCGACCATCGGGGCCTCCAGCCGCGGCACGACCAGGAACGGCTCGCCGCGGCGCGGCACCGCGAGCGCGGTCAGCCGCTCCATCGCGTGCGCGGCGTACCCGCAGAGGTAGCGCAGGTCGGCACCCGGGGTGAGCACGAGCAGGTCGATGCCGAGCTCGCCGGCGACCGCCCGGGCGGCGTGCAGGCGGTCGAGCGTCACGAGCGGGCCGGATCCGGGTTCTGGCGCGTTTCCCACCGGCGCAGAGTAGCCAGGCGGGACCGGGGTTCTCCCGAATCGTTGCCGGACCGCTACCGTCCGCGGACGTGGGCGAGCGCACGAGGCACCAGCGGACGACGGCACCGGGCGCCGGGGGTGCGCGGGCGTGACCACCATGCTGCTGGACGCCGCGTCGCTGTACTTCCGGGCCTTCTACGGGGTGCCCACCAGCGTCACGACCCCCGACGGTCGGCCGATCAACGCCGTCCGCGGCTTCCTGGACATGACGGCGCGGCTGGTGACCGCGCACGCACCCGACCGGCTGGTCGCCTGCTGGGACGACGACTGGCGGCCGGCCTTCCGGGTCGAGGCGCTGCCCTCCTACAAGGCGCACCGCCTGGCGCCCGACGGCGGCGAGGAGACCCCCGACGAGCTGGGGCCCCAGGTGCCGGTGCTGGTCGAGGTGCTGGCGGCGGCGGGGATCGCCCGCGTCGGCGCCCCCGGCTACGAGGCCGACGACGTGATCGGCACGCTCGCCACTCGGGCCCGCGGCCCGGTCGACGTCGTCACCGGCGACCGCGACCTGTTCCAGCTCGTGGACGACGCGCGCGGCGTGCGCATCCTCTACACCGCCCGCGGGATCTCCGACCTGGAGTACGTGGACGAGGCCGCCGTGGCCGAGAAGTACGGCATCCCCGGCCGCGCCTACGCCGACTTCGCGGTGCTGCGCGGCGACCCGAGCGACGGGCTGCCCGGGGTGGCCGGCGTGGGTGCCAAGACCGCGGCGGCGCTGATCGGCGCGTTCGGCGACCTGGCCGGCATCCGGGCGGCCGTGGCCCGCACCGTCGTCCCGGCGCCACCGCTGACCGCGGCGGTGCTGAAGAAGCTGCACGCGGCCGCGGACTACCTCGACGCCGCGCCGGTGGTGGTCGCCGTGGCGCGCGACGTCGACCTGCCGGCCGTGGAGGGGACGCTGCCCCGCTCCCCCGCCGACCCGGACGCGCTGGCCGCGCTCGCCGAGCGGCACGGGCTGCAGTCCTCGCTCGGCCGCCTGGGTGCCGCGCTGGGCTGGCCGCCCGACGTGCTGGGCTGAGCGGGGTCAGGGCTCGCTCCAGGTGTAGCGGGCGCCGTCGACGTCGGTGATCTCGATCCGCAGGGTGACCTGCTCGTCGTCGGCCGTGACGCCGGTGCACTCGTAGGTGGCCCCCGGCTCGACGTGCATCTCCTGCTCGCAGTCCAGGTCGACCGCGACCCCCTCCCGCTGTTGGAACTGCTCGGCCACGTCCCGCTCGACGGCCGGGCGGGAGAGGACGGTCGGCCCGGTCGTGCTCGCCAGGAGCGCCACGCCGGCGACCACCGCGAGCGCGACGGCGGCGAGCAGGAGGAGCAGGCCGGCGCGGCGTCGGTTCCCGGACGGCCGCGGGGCCGGCGGACCGTGACCGGGTGCCCCGTAACCGGGTGTGCCGTAGCCGGGTGTGCCGTAGCCGGGTGGGCCGTAGCCGGGTGCCCCGTGGCCCGGCGCGGGTGCGGGGTACGGCACCGGACGCGTGTGCTGCGGGGAGCCGCCGTAGGACGGCCGACCGGGCTGCTGCGGCGGTGGCCAGCCCGGCTGCCGCGGCGCACCGAGCGGGGGCTGCTGCGGCGCGCGGGGCGGGTCGTACGCGGGCGGACCGGAGGGCCCGGGCCCCTCCTGCGGCCGGTCGCCGTAGGGCGGCTGCGTCATCGTCGCTCCCGGGTCGGTGGGTGCCCCTGGGGGCCGGTCGGATTCTGCCCCACCTGCCGGGGGCGCCGCGGGCCGTGCGCCGGTCAGCCGCCGACGGCGACCGCGACGACCCCGCGCCGGATGCGGTCCACGGCCGCCCGCGCCGTGCGCGCCACCGGCTCGTCGGCGACCTTGCCCAGCTGGTCGAGGAGGTCCAGCAGCTGCCGCGCCCAGCGGACGAAGTCACCGCCGGAGAGCTCGGTGCCGGCCTGCTCGGCGCCGGCCAGCACCCGGTCCAGGCTCTGCCCGTCGGCCCAGCGGTACGCCGCCCAGGCGAAGCCGAGGTCCAGGTCGCGGCCGGCGGGGACGCCGTGGTCGAGCTCGACGTCCTGCAACCGGGAACGGATGCCGCGCATCACGCCGATGGCGGCGCCGACCTTGCCCGCCGGCACCGCGGGCAGCCCCGGCATGTCCCGCCGCGCCTCGAAGACCAGCGTGGAGACCGCGGCCGCCAGCTCGGCCGGGTCCAGGCCCCGCCACGCGCCGGCGCGCAGGCACTCGGCGGTGAGCAGGTCGGCCTCCGACCAGATGCGGGCCAGCCGACGGCCGTCGTCCGTCGTCACCGGCACGTCGTCCACGGCACCGACCACCTCGGTGTCGGCAGGGACCAGCGGCGCCGCCTCCGGCACCAGGTAGCCCAGCTCCTCGAGGACGTCGCAGGTGCGGTCGAACTGCCGCGTCAAGGAGCCGGTGCGCTCGGCCATCGTGCGCTGCAGCTTCTCGGCCTCGTGCACCGCCCGCAGCCAGCGCTCGGCCACCCGCACCCGCTCCTCGCGGTCGGGCAGCTGGTGGACCGGGTGGTGCCGGAGTGCCTGGCGCAGGTCGGCCAGCACCGGGTCGTCCGCGGCCGCGGACCGGCCCTTCTTCACCCGCCGCGCACCCAGGTCGTGCTCCACCCGCGCGTTGCGCAGCGTCGAGGCGAGGTCGCGGCGGGCGTGCGGGCTGCGGTGGTTGAAGTTCTTGGGCACCTTCACCCGCGCCAGGGCCTGCACCGGCGTCGGGAAGTCCACCGACGCCAGCCGGCCCGCCCACTTGTCCTCGGTCAGCACCAGCGGACGCGGGTCGGCCAGGTCGGTGATGCCCGGGTCGAGCACGACCGCCAGCCCCTGACGCCGGCCGCTGGGCACGCGGATGACGTCGCCCGGGCGCAGGGCCCCCAGCGCGTCCGCGGCCTCCGCCCGGCGCTTGGCCTGGCTGTCGCGGGAGAGCTCCTTCTCCCGCTCGGCGATCTCCCGGCGCAGCTGCGCGTAGGCGCCGACGTCCCCGCGGTCGGAGTGCATCTGGGCGGCGAACTGCTCGGCGTCCCGCTCGTGGCGGGCCGCTGCGCGGGCCAACCCGACGACCGAGCGGTCGGCCTGGAACTGCGCGAAGGAGCTGGCCAGCAGCTCCCGCGCGCGGGCGCGACCGAAGGAGCTGACCAGGTTGACCGCCATGTTGTAGCTGGGGCGGAAGGAGGACCGGAGGGGGTAGGTGCGGGTGCTGGCCAGCCCGGCCACGACGCTGGGGTCCATGCCGGGGGCCCAGACGACGACGGCGTGCCCCTCGACGTCGATACCGCGCCGCCCGGCCCGTCCGGTGAGCTGGGTGTACTCCCCCGGCGTGACGTCGACGTGCGCCTCGCCGTTCCACTTCACCAGCCGCTCGAGGACGACGGTGCGGGCCGGCATGTTGATGCCCAGTGCGAGGGTCTCGGTGGCGAACACGGCCTTGACCAGGCCCCGCACGAAGCACTCCTCGACCGTCTCCTTGAACGCCGGCACCAGGCCGGCGTGGTGGGCGGCGAGGCCGGCGAGCAGCCCCTCGCGCCACTCCCAGAAGCCGAGGACGTGCAGGTCCTCCTCCGGCAGCGAGCCGGTGCGCTCGTCGATGATGGCGGCGATCTCGGCGCGCTCGGCCTCGTCGGTCAGGCGCAGGCCGCTGAGCAGGCACTGGTGCACGGCGGCGTCGCAGCCGTTGCGGCTGAACACGAAGGTGATCGCCGGCAGCAGCCCCGCCCGGTCGAGCCGTTCCACGACGTCGGACCGGGCCGGGGGCCGGTGCCGGGGCCGGTGGTGGCCCTCGCGCCGGCCGGAGCCGCCCCAGCTGTCGAGCCGGCGCTCCTGCTCCCGGACGAAGCGCACCAGCTCCGGGTCGACGACGGATGCCCCGCGTTCGCGGGTGGACAGCGGCCGCGGCCCCTCCCCCTGCTCCGCCGCGTGCGCCGCGGGGCGCAGCGAGAACAGGTCGAACACCCGGTTGCCGACGAGCATGTGCTGCCAGAGCGGGATCGGCCGGACCTCGCTGACCACGACCTTCGTGTGGCCGCGCACGGTCACCAGCCAGTCGCCGAACTCCTCGGCGTTGCTCACAGTGGCCGAGAGCGAGACCAGGGTGACCGACTGCGGGAGGTGGATGATGACCTCCTCCCAGACCGCGCCGCGGAACCGGTCGGCGAGGTAGTGCACCTCGTCCATCACCACGTAGCCCAGGCCGGCGATCGACGGGGACTCCGCGTACAGCATGTTGCGCAGCACCTCGGTGGTCATCACGACCACGGGGGCGTCGCCGTTGACGGCGTTGTCGCCGGTCAGCAGCCCGACCCGGTCGGCGCCGTAGCGCTCGACCAGGTCGTTGTACTTCTGGTTGGACAGCGCCTTGATCGGCGTCGTGTAGAAGGCCTTGCGCCCCTCGGCCAGAGCCTTGTGCACGGCGAACTCGCCCACCACGGTCTTGCCGGCGCCGGTCGGCGCGCAGACCAGGACGCCGGAGCCCTCCTCCAGCGCCTCGCAGGCCTCGACCTGGAACGGGTCCAGGGACAAGCCGAGCTCGGCGGTGAAGTCGGCCAGCGTCGGGTGGGAGGTCCGCCGCCGGGCAGCGGCGTACCGCTCAGCGGGGCTGGACATGCCTCCACGTTAGGCGCGCGCCCCCGCGACGGCTCGCCACGCCCGCCCTCGACGCCTGCTGGCCACGATCAGGGTCCCTGATCATCGGGTGTCCTCCCTCACCGCCCACCGTGCGGGAGGACGCTTCATGATCACGTCAGCTGATCGTGGCGCGGCCGGTGCCGACGACGGTGAACGCGCCGGGGACGCACTCGGTGACGGCGGGCAGCGGCGCGACGAGCTCCCCGTCGGCGTAGGCGCTCACCCCGGCGCAGCTGAGCTCCACCCGCGCCGCGCGGTGCACCGTCACGGCGGGGTGCTCGACGTGCGTGCCGTCGGCGAGCCGGGGCCGGGTGCGCACCAGCTCGCGGCGCGACACCGGCCCCACCACGGTGACGTCGAAGACCCCGTCGGCGCAGTCGGCGCCCGGGCACATCCGCAGGCCGCCCCCGTACCAGGCGGTGTTGCCGACGGCGACCATCGTCGCGGGCAGCGTGCGTTCGACGCCGTCCAGCCCGAGCGTCACCTCGTAGGGGCGCAGCCGCGCCAGCTCCGCCAGGACGGCGAGGTCGTAGCGCCGGCGGCCGCGGGGCCAGCGCAACCGGTTGGCCCGGTCGGTGACGGCCGAGTCGAAGCCGCAGCACAGCACGGTCGCCCACCAGCGGCCGGCGGTCCGGCCCGCGTCGAGCGCCCTCGAGCGCCCGGCCAGCAGGTCACCGGCGGCGGCGCGGGCGGCGGTGACCGGGTCGGCCGGGACGTCGAGGGCCAGCGCGAGGTCGTTGCCCGTGCCGGCGGGGACGACGGCCAGCGGGACCGCCGTCCCGGCGACCGCCTGCAGCCCGGCGTGCGCCGCGCCGTCCCCGCCGACCGCGATCACCGCGCCGGCGCCGTCCGCGACCGCCTGCGCCGCCTGCCGCTCCGCGTCGGGCCGGGTGGTCGCGTCCAGCACGTGAGGCGCCACCCCCGCGTCGCGGAGCGCGTCCAGGACGGCCCGGGTCACGGCGCTCGCGCGCCCCCGCCCGGCGGCCGGGCTGACCAGGACCGCGGTCTGCACCGCCGTCAGCTGCGGGCCGACGGCGTGCGCTCGACCGGTTCGTCCAGCTCCGACGGGGTGGTGTCCAGCGGCGAGGCGACGTCGTCGTCCAGGTCGTGGAAGTGCTCCGCGGCGGCGCGCCGTGCCCGGCGCCGGTCGACGATGCGGGCGAGCTGGATGGCCAGCTCGAACAGCACGATCATCGGCCCGGCCATCAGCAGCATGGTGAACGGGTCCTGCGTCGGGGTGACGAAGGCGGCGAAGACGATGGTGAGGAAGAAGATCCAGCGACGGCTCTTCGACAGCACCTCGTAGCTGAGCACCCCCGCGAGGTTCAGCGCGACGGCGATGAGCGGCACCTCGAAGCTGACCCCGAACGCGACCAGCAACGACAGCACGAAGCCGATGTAGTCCTGCGCGGTCAGCGCCACGACCACGCCGTCGCCGGCGAGGCTCAGCAGCAGCTCCAGGCCGGCCGACAGCGAGACGTAGGCCAGCACGGCGCCGAGCGCGAACAGCGTCGAGGAGACGGCGACGAAGCCGATGCCGTAGCGCTTCTCGTTGCGCTTGAGGCCCGGGGTGATGAACGCCCACAGCTGGTAGAGCCAGAACGGGGACGAGAGCACCACCCCGGCGAGGAAGGACACCTTGAGGCGGATGAAGACGCCGCCGAAGACGTTGGTGATCAGCAGCCCGCAGCCGCCGGCGTCGTCCCCGGCGTAGCGCAGGTCCTCGGGCAGGCCGCAGTACGGGGCGCGGATGAACTCACCCAGCCCGTGCCCGTACCACCAGAAGGCGATCGCGGTGGCCACCAGGATCGCAAGCCCCGCCTTGAGGATGCGGTTGCGCAGCTCGGTCAGGTGCGCGATGAGGCTCATCGTCGCCTGCGCGTCGCGCGGTGGCCGCCGCCGCCGTCGCGCGCCACGGGTCGCCTCGCTCACCGCCGTCCCCCCGGGTGCGGTGCGGTCAGCGGGTGCGGTCGGCGGCGCACGCCTGGTCGGCCTGCGTCCGCAGCTCGGCGGCCCGGAGCTCGGCCTGCCGCGCCTCGTCCTGGAGCCGCGCGGCCGTGTCGTCCGACGCGGGCGTGACGATCTCGCCGCGCACCGGCGTGGTGCGCGCGGCGTCCTTGGTGCGGACGTCGTCGTCCTTCATGCCCTTCATCTCGCCCTTGAAGATGCGCAGCGAGCGGCCGAGCGAGCGGGAGGCATCAGGCAGCTTCTTGTAGCCGAAGAGCAGCAGGATGGCCAGGATGATCAGGCCGATCTCCATGGGGCCGAGGTTCATCGGGTCCTCCGAAAGTGGGTGGCGTCGTCGATGCTACGTGCCCGGAGGCCTCCTGCCGCCCCCGAAACGGGGGGATCAGCGCGGGGCCCTCGGCACCTCACGCGATGCTCACCGGCCGTTCAGCCGGCCGACGCCCGGGCGTCGCGGAGCCGCGCGGCCCGGTCGGCGGAGTCCTGGACCCCGGCCCGGACCGGCGCGACCTCGGCCTCTGCCTCGGCCAGCTCGCGGGAGAGCCGCCCGGCGGCACCGAGCACCCCGTGCACGAGCACGCCGAGGACGGCGAACGCCAGGACCACGACCACGCCGAGGACGATCCAGAACACCACGGTCGAACCCTAGCCCGCGTCGCCGGGGACGACGCCGTACCGGGCCAGGGCGGCCCGCGCCTCGGCGGCGACCTGCGCCCCGATCTCGGCCGGCTCCTCCACCACCGCGCTCCCACCGAGCAGCGCGACCAGCCGCCGCGCCCAGGCGAGGTCCGCGGTGCGGACCGTGACGGCCAGCCCGCCGGGCGGGTCGTCGACGGGGGTGACGTCCTCGGTCGGGTAGTAGTCGGCGACCCAGCGGGCGCTGCGGTCGAGCCGGAGCCGGACGGCGGGGGTGTCGGGCCCGGGCTGGTAGAGGCCGTCGTCGATGCTGCGGCTGGTGGCCTGGGGCGGGGCCGCGGCCGGCTCGTCGAGCACCGTGGCCTCGTCCACCCGGTCGAGCCGGAACAGCCGGACGCCCTCGGCCCGGCGGCACCAGGCCTCCAGGTACCAGTGGCCGTCGACGTAGAGCAGCTGCATCGGGTCGACGGTCCGCTCGGTGCGCTCGTCGCGGGCCGGCACGTAGTAGTGGAGGTGCACGGCCCGGCCGTCCTGGAGCGCGCGGCGGGCGAGCGCCAGGGTCTCCTCGCGGGCGTCGACGCTCACGGCCAGCGGCGCGAGCCGCGCCGCCGCGTCCCCGGCGGCCGCCGACACCTTGGCCAGCGCCCGGCTCACCGCGTCGCGCTCGGCCAGGCCCGGCAGCTCCAGCAGCGTGCGCAGCGCCACGACCAGCGCGACCGCCTCGTCGGTGGTCAGCCGCAGCGGGCGCACCATGCCGGCGTCGAAGGTGACCCGCACCCGGTCGCCCTCGAAGGCGACGTCGATCAGGTCGCCCGGGCCGTAGCCGGGGAGGCCGCACATCCAGAGCAGCTCGAGGTCGCGCTGCAGCTGCCGCTCCGGGACGCCGAAGTCGCGGGCGGCCTCGGCCACCGCCACCCCCTCGGGGCGGGCGGTGAGGTAAGGGACGAGGGCAAGCAGCCGGGTCATCCGGTCGGTGGTGCCGGTCGCGGTCACGCGCGCACCTCCAGCGCGGCCAGGCGGGTCAGCCGGGCGACGACGGCGTCCCGCATCGAGGTCGGGGCCTCCACGACGACGTCGGATCCGTAGGCGGCGATCTGCTCGGCCAGCACCCAGGGCTCGGTGGTGCGCAGCTGCAGCCGGTCCTCGCCCGCGCCGTCGCCGTGGGGAGCCGGGCCGAGGGGGGTGGCGTGCCGGCGCAGCCCGACGGCGGTGCCGGGGCGGGCCCGAACCACCACCAGGTGCTCCTCCCCCTGCCCCTGCTGCCGGGCGACGACCGCGGTCAGGTCGAGGTCGGCCGGCGGCTCGAAGGCCCCGGCCGGGCCCACGGCCGCAGGCCGGCCGACGACGCGGGACAGCCGGAACACCCGGGGCGCCCCGCGGTCGAGGTCCTGGCCGACCAGGTACCAGCGCCCGCGCCACGCGACGACGCCCCACGGCTGCACGTCGCGGCGGACGGCGGTGTCCTCGTCGGGGCGCTGGTAGTCGAACTGCAGCCTCCGGCGGTCGCGCGCCGCGGCGTAGCAGGGCTCGAAGGCGGCCTCGCCGCGGTCGATCCGGGGCTTGATCGGCAGCGAGCGGGACGAGTCGACGTCGACCCCGGCGGCGCGGAGCTTGACCAGGGCGCTCTGCGCGGCGCCGGCCAGCTGCGCGGACTCCCAGAACCGCAGCGCCAGGCCGACGGCGGCGGCCTCCTCGCCGGTCAGGTGGATCTCGGGCAGCTCGTAGTCGGCGCGGGCGATGCGGTAGCCGTCCTCGGTGTCGAAGACGCTGGTGCGGCCGGTCTCCAGGGGCACGCCCATCTCGCGCAGCTCGGCCTTGTCGCGCTCGAACATGCGCTTGAACGCCTCGTCGGCCCGGTCGGTGCCGTCGTCGGCCTCGTAACCCGGCACGGTGGCGCGGATGCGCGCCGCCGTCACGTACTGCCGGGTGCTCAGCAGCGCGATGACCAGGTTGACCAGTCGTTCCGCCCGCTTGGCCGCCATGGCCCCACAGGCTAGTCAGGCCGCCGCCGGCCCGCTGCCGCCCGGCCGCGCGCCGGACCCCTGGATAGCCTGCGGGCATGACCAGTGCTGCTCCCCCCGCGCCCGCGTCCCGGATCCGCTGGCGACGCGGGCGGGTCACCGCGACCGGCCGCTCCTGGCGCGATGCGCTGGAGCTGACCGTCGAGGTGGCCGGCGAGGGCGAGCTGCGGGCGCTGGCCTACCCCTCGCTGGTGGGCGTGCCCGAGGTGGGCGACGACGTGCTGCTCAACACGACGGCGCTGGCGCGGGGGCTGGGCACCGGCGGGTACGCCCTCGTGGTCGCCGTCCCCGACCGGCTGCCGCCGGACCCGGAGGGCCCCGGGCACCTGGTCAAGGCCCGGTACACGCCGCTGCAGGTGATGGTGCAGGGCGTCGACGAGCAGGAGACCGAGCACCACGCGACGATCGCCGGCGCCGAGGACCTCGGGGGGATGCCGGTGGTCGTGGCCGACCTGCACTCGGCGCTGCCGGCGGTGCTGATCGGGATGCTCGCCACCGACCCCGACCTGAAGGTCGCCTACGTGATGACCGACGGCGGGGCGCTGCCCGCGGCGTTCTCCCGCACGGTGGGCGCCCTGAAGAACTCCCTGGCCGGCGTGGTGACGGTGGGCCAGGCCTTCGGGGGCGACCTGGAGGCGGTCACCCTGCACACCGGGCTGCTGGCCGCCCGGCACGTGCTGGGCGCCGACCTCGCGATCGTGACCCAGGGGCCCGGCAACCTGGGCACGGGGACGCCGTGGGGCTTCTCGGGCGTGGCCGCCGGCGAGGCGTGCAACGCCGTCAGCGTGCTGGGCGGGGTGCCCGTCGGGGCGCTGCGCATCTCCGACGCCGACCCGCGCCCGCGGCACCGCGGCGTGTCGCACCACTCGCTGACCGCGTTCGGACGGGTGGCGCTGGGCGGAGTGACGCTGGTGGCGCCGCGCGGGCTCTCCTCCGAGCTCGGCGGGCAGGTCGACGAGGACCTCGCGAGCCAGCCGGAGCGCAACACCGTCGTCTGGGTGGACACCGACGGGCTGGAGACGGCGCTGGGGCTCTCCCCCGTGCCGCTGAGCTCGATGGGCCGCGGCTACCCCGAGGAGCGCGCCTACTTCCTGGCGGCCGCCGCGGCCGGCCGCTACGCCGCCCTGCAGGTGCCGACCGAGGACGCCGCGGAGCCCCGGACCGCCCGTCCCGACGCCGGTGGGCCCGGTCCGGCCGGATCAGGGGCCACCGCACCCGGCGCTGGCTGACCGGCGCCCGGGGTCCGCTCCCACCACCGGGCCGGGGGCTCCCCGGTCAGCGGTGGAAGCCGTGCTCGGCGTCGATCGTGGTCCCGGTGAGGGCCATGGCGGCGGGGCCGGTGAGCCAGGCGACGATCTCCGCCGTGTCACCGGGCCTCGGCCAGTGGCCCGAGGGGAAGCGAGCCGCGACGGCGGCACGGGTGGCGTCGTCGGCGTAGCCGGTGTCGACCGGGCCGGGGTTGACGCACACCACCCCGATGTCCCGCACGGCCAGCTCGGCGCCCAGGGTCGCGGTCACCTGCTGGACCGCTCCCTTGCTCAGGACGTAGGCGAGCTCACCCGGCATCGCACCGCGGTGCTGCCCGGAGGTCATGAGCACCACCGCACCCCGCCCCCTGTCCCGTCGGTGCTGGGCGGCGAAGCCCTGGACCAGCAGCACCGTCGCGCGGGCGTTGACCGCCCAGGACCGGTCCAGCTCCGCGGCGGTCACCTGTTGCAGGCCTCCGGAGCTGCTGCGCGCGTGGTTGGCGACGAGCGCGTCCACCGGTCCGACGAGCGACCGGGCCGCGCTGATCAGCTCGGCGGGCGCCGCCGGGTCGGCCAGGTCGGCGGCCACGTGCGGCGGGCGCCCCAGCTCCGCCAGGACGGCGTCCACGTCGTCGGCACCCCACGGCTGCTCGGCGTCGTGCGCCGACCACGAGTGGACGACGACGCGGTGCCCGTCCGCCAGCAACCGGCGCGCGACGGCGAAACCGATCCCGGCACGACGGCTGACGCCGGTCACGAGGACGGTGCGGGCCACCCCTGCATCGTCCCCGTCCGTTCCGCGGGTGGCCACCGACCGGGGGCCCGACCCGGCGGGCGGGTCGGGGCGATCACATCGAGGCGATCAGTTTCTCGACGCGCTCGTCGACGGCCTTGAACGGGTCCTTGCACAGCACCGTGCGCTGGGCCTGGTCGTTGAGCTTGAGGTGCACCCAGTCGACGGTGAAGTCGCGGCGCTTCTCCTGGGCCTTGCGGATGAACTCGCCGCGCAGCCGGGCGCGGGTGGTCTGCGGGGGCACGTTCTTCGCCTCGTAGATGCGCAGCTCGTGGGCCACCCGGTCGACCTGCCCGTTGCGCTCGAGCAGGTAGTACAGCCCGCGGGTGCGGCTGATGTCGTGGTAGGCGAGGTCCATCTGGGCGATGCGCGAGGAGGACAGCGGCAGGTCGCGCTTGTCCCGGTAGCGCTCCAGCAGGCTGTACTTGATGGCCCAGTCGATCTCGCGGTCGATCAGGCTCAGGTCCTCGCCCTCTACGGCCTTGAGCACCCGCCCCCACAGCTCCAGCATCTGCCGGTGCACGGGGGTGGCGCCCTCGCGGTCGGCGAACTCGGTGGCCCGGCTGTGGTACTCCGACTGGATCTCCAGCGCCGACATCTCGCGGCCGCCGGCCAGTCGCACCTTCCGGCGCCCGGTCATGTCGTGGCTGATCTCGCGGATCGCCCGGATGGGGTTCTCCAGCGTCATGTCCCGGATGGGGGTGCCGGCCTCGATCATGCGCAGCACCAGGTCGGTCATGGTGACCTTGAGCAGCGTCGTCGTCTCGCTCATGTTCGAGTCGCCGACGATCACGTGCAGCCGGCGGTAGCGCTCGGCGTCGGCGTGCGGCTCGTCGCGGGTGTTGATGATCGGACGCGAGCGGGTGGTGGCGCTGGAGACGCCCTCCCAGATGTGCTCGGCGCGCTGGCTGACGCAGTAGAGGGCGCCGCGCGGGGTCTGCAGCACCTTGCCCGCGCCGACGACGATCTGCCGGCTGACCAGGAACGGGATCAGGACGTCGGCGAGCCGGCCGAACTCGCCGTGCCGGCCGACCAGGTAGTTCTCGTGGCAGCCGTAGCTGTTGCCGGCGGAGTCGGTGTTGTTCTTGAAGAGGTAGATGTCGCCGGTGACGCCCTCCTCGGCCAGGCGCTGCTCGGCGTCGACGAGCAGCCCCTCGAGGATCCGCTCGCCGGCCTTGTCGTGGACGACGAGCTCACCGAGGTCGTCGCACTCCGCGGTGGCGTACTCGGGGTGGCTGCCGACGTCGAGGTAGAGCCGGGAGCCGTTGCGCAGGAACACGTTGGAGCTGCGGCCCCACGACACGACCCGGCGGAACAGGTAGCGGGCGACCTCGTCCGGCGAGAGCCGCCGCTGACCCTTGAAGGTGCACGTGACGCCGTACTCGGTCTCGATCCCGAAGATCCGTCGCTCCACGGTTCGAGACTAGGCGCCGGGAGCGACAGCGGCCCACCGCCGGACCGCGGACGCGCTACCGCTTCGCGTCCAGCCGCTGCAGGAGCTCGTCGAAGGCCCGCTCGATCTCGTCGTGCCCGTTCTGCGACGCCCGCTGCTTGCCGTGGATCAGCGCCGCCCGGTTGACCTTCGAGAAGTCGCCGTACGGGAAGTGGTGGCGCTTCTTGGTCTCCTCGCCGGCGTCCGGGTCGACGGCGAGGTGCCAGGCGGCGTAGCCGTCCCAGCCGTGCGCGTTGATCTCGGCGTTGCCGTCGTCGGCGGACGGCGCGGCGTCGGACCACTCGGTCCGGTCGTCGAACTCGCCGTCGTCGATCAGCTTCTTCGCCTGCTGGAGGGCGTCGTCGTTGAGGTCGTAGTCCGGCATGCCCGTTCCCCTACCCCGCCCGCCGACGGGGGTCACCCATCGCTCTGCGGGTGCCCCTCGCCGGTGTCGGCGGTGCCACCGGCGGTGTCGGGCGCCGCCGGGTCACCCAGGCCGGCGGGCGTGCCGGGCGCGGGATGGCTGGGCACGTGCCCGGGAGGGGGTGCCTCCGTCTCCCCGGTCTGGCCGTCGCCGAGCAGGGTGTGCAGCGCGGCGCCGACGACGCGGCGGAACGCCCGTTTGGGCCGCCGGCGGTCGAGGACGGCGACCTCCAGCTGCTGGGCGGTCAGCCGCGAGGGGCCGCCGTCGCCGGCCCCGGCGGTGGCCGGGCTGACCGCCGAGAGGGCGTCGACGCCTACCCGGAGCGCATCGGCCAGGCCCATGCCGCGGTGGAAGTTCTCGCGCAGGTGGGCGGTGACGGTGTCGGCCTGCCCGCCCATCACCACGAAGTCGGGCTCGTCGACGACCGAGCCGTCGAAGGTGAGCCGGTACAGCTGGTCGCGCTCGGGGCTCTCCCCCACCTCGGCGACGCAGAGCTCGACCTCGTAGGGCTTCATCTGCTCGGTGAAGATCGCCCCTAGGGTCTGGGCGTAGGCGTTGGCGATGACCCGGCCGGTGACGTCGCGCCGGTTGTAGGAGTAGCCGCGCACGTCGGCGAGGCGGACGCCGGCGACCCGAAGGCTCTCGAACTCGCTGTAGCGGCCCACGGCGGCGAAACCGATGCGGTCGTAGATCTCGCCGACCTTGTGCAGCGTGGAGCTGGGGTTCTCGGCGATGAACAGGACGCCGTCGGCGTAGGTGACGACGGCGACGCTGCGGCCGCGGGAGATGCCCTTGCGGGCGTACTCCGAGCGGTCGCGCATGACCTGCTCGGCGGAAGCGTAGTACGGCATGGTCATGGCTCAGGCCTCCCCGGCCGTGTTCTGGCGCTCGGCGGCCGCGCGCTCGGCGACGATGGCGTCGGCGACGGCGGCGACCTCGGCGTCGGTCAGCCGGACGGCGCCCTCGGCGTCCACCCGGTAGACGATCGGGTAGAGCCGCCGCACCGGGTCGGGCCCGCCGGTGGCCGAGTCGTCGTCGGCGGCGTCGTAGAGGGCCTCGACCACGGTGCGGGTGGCGGCTGCGGCGTCCAGGCCGCGGCGCCACGTCTTCTTGAGGCTGTTGCGGGCGAACAGCGAGCCGGAGCCCACGGCGGAGTACCCGCGCTCCTCGTAGTTCCCGCCGGTGACGTCGTAGCTGAAGATGCGGCCGGGGAGCTCGCCGGGGGCGGCGTCGAGGTCGAAGCCGGCGAACAGCGGGACGACGGCCAGGCCCTGCAGCGCCGCGCCCAGGTTGCCGCGGATCATCTGGGCGAGCCGGTTGGCCTTGCCGTCGAGGCTGAGGGTGAGGCCCTCGATCTTCTCGTAGTGCTCGAGCTCGACCTGGTAGAGCTTCACCATCTCGATGGCGATGCCAGCGGCGCCGGCGATGCCGATGACGCTGTAGGAGTCGGCCGGGTAGACCTTCTCGATGTCGCGGCTGGAGATCAGGTTGCCCATGGTGGCGCGGCGGTCGCCGCCCATGAGCACGCCACCTTCGTAGGTGGCGGCCACGATCGTGGTGCCGTGCGGCGCGACGTCACCCACGGGCAGCTGCGGGACCGGGCGCCGACCGGGCAGCAGGTCGGGCGCGGACGCGGCCAGGAAGTCGGTGAACGAGGAACCCACCCGGTCCAGGTACGCGGGCGGGAACCCGCTCCGGCCAGCTGACGACTCGTTCACCCATCCGCCTCTCCCGCCTGCTCCCGCCGGCGTCCACCGCAACCTGCCGGGCGCCGCTCCGTGCTGCTCGGACGCGGTCCCGGTCGTCCTCAGGGACCCTACCGGCGGCCGCTGACGTCGGCTTGACCGTCCGGGTCCTCCGCGCAGGCAGTCATCGCCGTTTCGAGTGCGTGCTGTTCGCGGTGGCCGCTGACGTACAGCGCCGCCACATGCAGGAGGTAAGGGTCATCGCGGAACAGGCCGAGACCGTGATTGCACCGCTGGCACAACAACCGGCGAATCCTGCCGCTCGAGTGATCGTGATCGAGATGTTGAGGCTCGGGCTCGCCGCAGATGCCGCATGCGTCGCCCTGTGCGGGCGCGCATGTCAGCGATGGCCTTCGGGGTCAACTTGTACGTGCGATAGAAGTAGCTAGCGGAGTTCGCGGCATTCGCGCAGGCTCGGCACCGACTGCCGAAGCCTGAGGACGTGCGGCTGTTCCGGGTGTAGTCCTCGTGCGCGACCGGCTGCTCACAAGCGGGACACCATCGAAACCCGTCGGGGATCCAGGAGTGATCCCGCACCTGCTTGCCCTGTGCCCGACGGTTCTTGCGGTACCACGTGTTGTTGCGCTCCCGGTTGCATGCAAGGCAGTAGAACGACAGCCCGTCCTTGAGTGAGCGGTTACGCCCGAAATCAGCGGCTGACTTGTTCTTCCCGCAGGCCGGGCAGACCTTCGCTTTCACGCTAGGTAACTGCTTGTCTGCGTAAAGTAATCACTCCCCTCCCTTCTGCACGTAGGCCCGAACGAAGTCTTCACTGTTCTCCTCGAGCACGTCGTCGATCTCGTCCAGGAGCGAGTCGACGTCCTCGGACATCTTCTCGTGGCGCTCGGCGACGTCGGAGTCGACCGAGGCCTCGATCTCCTCGTTCTCCTCGCGCGACCGCGTCGCCTTCTGCTGCCCGCCGGTGTCCCTGGTGGCCATACTGCCCTCCGGTCCTTCTCGTGGCTGGTGCTGATCGAGAAGCTACCCGCAGCAGCCGACATCCGGCGGGCAGGAACCGGGCGCGGTGTACGCCGAGAAGACCTGTGGACGCCCGGTCAGGGGCCGGTGATCGTGTCCACCAGCTCCTGCGCCGTCGCCGAGGCCTCGAACAGGGCACCCACGTGCTCACGCGTGCCGCGGAGCGGCTCCATCGTCGGGATGCGCACCAGGTTCTCCCGGCCCAGGTCGAAGACCACCGAGTCCCACGAGGCCGCGGCGATCTGCGCGGGGAAGCGGCGCAGGCACTCCCCTCGGAAGAACGCCCGGGTGTCCGACGGCGGCGCCAGCACGGCCCGGGCGACCTCCTCGTCGGTGAGCAGGCGCTGCATCGCCCCGCGCGCCACCAGCCGGTTGTACAGCCCCTTGTCTGGGCGGACGTCGGAGTACTGCAGGTCGACCAGCTGCAGCCGCGAGTCGGTCCACTCCAGGCCGTCGCGCGACCGGTACCCCTCCAGCAGGCGCAGCTTGGCCGGCCAGTCCAGCTGGTCGGCCAGGCGCATCGGGTCGACCTCGAGGTCGTCGAGCACCGCGGCCCAGCGGCGCAGCACGTCGTCGGTCTGCTCGTCGCGCTCCCCGCGGGTGTCCACGAAGCGCTCGGCCCGTTCCAGGTAGAGCCGCTGCACCTCGATCGCGGTCAGCCGCCGGCCGTCGCGCAGCCGCAGCTTGTGGGTGAGCGAGGGGTCGTGGCTCACCGCCTGCAGCTCGGCGACCGGCTCCTCGACGGCGAGGTCCGGCGGGAGCGCCCGCCCCTCGATCATGGCCAGCACGAGCGACGTCGTCCCGACCTTCAGGTAGGTCGACAGCTCGGCGAGGTTCGCGTCACCGATGATCACGTGCAGCCGGCGGTACTCGTCGGGGTTGGCGTGCGGCTCGTCGCGGGTGTTGATGATCGGGCGCTTCAGCGTCGTCTCCAGGCCGACCTCGACCTCGAAGAAGTCGGCGCGCTGCGAGAGCTGGAAGCCCGGCGTCCGGCTCTCCACCCCGATGCCGACCTTGCCCGAACCCGCGAACACCTGGCGGGTGACGAAGAACGGCACCAGCCCGCGGATGATGTCGATGAACGGCGTCCGCCGGTCCATCAGGTAGTTCTCGTGGGCGCCGTAGGAGGCGCCCTTGCCGTCGGTGTTGTTCTTGTACAGCTGGATGGGCTGCGTGCCGGGGATCTGCGCGGCCCGCCGGGCGGCCTCGGCCATGACCCGCTCCCCCGCCTTGTCCCACAGCACGATGTCGCGCGGGGTGGTGACCTCCGGCGTCGAGTACTCCGGGTGCGCGTGGTCGACGTAGAGCCGGGCGCCGTTGGTCAGGATGACGTTGGCCATCCCGGTGTCCTCGTCGAGGTCGTTGTGGTCCAGCGCCTGTGCCGGCGTCAGGTCGAACCCGCGGGCGTCGCGCAGCGGCGACTCCTCCTCGAAGTCCCACCGGGGCCGGCGGGGCGTCGGCGCCTCCGCCACCGCCCAGGCGTTCACCACCAGGCTGGACAGCGTCGTCGGGTTGGCGCCCGGCTGCCGCGGCACCGAGATGCCGTACTCGACCTCGGTGCCCATGACCCGCCGCACGCTCATGGCCCAACCCTAGGCCGCGGCTGCCGGCCCCCCGGGTACCGCACCGGTGCCCTGGCACATGCCGGATCCGTTCCGTAGCCTCGGTCGTGCCCCGGCCGCACCGAGCGGTCATCGGGGTCGTGCGCGGATCGCGGCCGTCGAGCCGGTCCGCCGCCAACTCAGGACGCGCCGCGCGCCCTCTCCGCCCAGCGGCCTGCGCTCCTCCGTCGATCCGGCTCCGTGGGTGGAACGTGCCGTGCCCCCCGCGGGTCCGGTCGTCCGGGCGCCCGCCGTTCTGAGAGGACCATGACCGAGCGCAGCACCACCCGCACGTCCACCCGCACCCTCCGCCGCGGCGCCGCCGGCGTCGCCGTCGCCGGGGCCGCCCTCGTCGCCCCGTTCCTCGGCACCGGCACCGCCGCGGCCGCCGACGGCGCGACCTGGGACCGCCTCGCGCAGTGCGAGAGCAGCGGCAACTGGGCGATCAACACCGGCAACGGCTACTACGGCGGCCTGCAGTTCTACCAGCCCACCTGGGAGGCGTTCGGCGGCCTGGAGTACGCCGCGCGGGCCGACCTGGCGACCCGGGAGCAGCAGATCGCCGTCGCCGAGAAGACCCTGGCCGCGCAGGGCTGGGGCGCCTGGCCGGCGTGCTCGGCGAAGCTCGGGCTGACCGAGGCCGACAAGGCGGGCAGCGCTGCCGCCCCGGCACCGGCGCCGGCTCCCGCCCCGGCACCCGCGCCCGCTGCGGCCGACGCCGGCCAGCAGTACACCGTCCAGGCCGGCGACACCCTCTCGCGGATCGCGGCGTCCGCCGGGCTGGACTGGCGCGCCGTCCACGACGCCAACCGCGACGTCATCGGCGCCGACCCGGGCCTGATCTACCCCGGTCAGGTGCTCCGCCTGGGCTGATGCACTGGCGGCGTCGGGGGCCCCGGCGCCGCCACTGCTGTCCTCCCTCACCGCAGCGTGTCCTCCCTCGCCGTCCGCGGTGAGGGAGGACACCCGATGATCAGGGCACCTGATCATGGCCGGGTCGGCGCCGAGCAGACGCCGCCGCCACCCGGGAAGCCGGCACAGACCGACGGCCCGGTCAGCGTGCAGGTGGCCGGGCCGTCGGTCGTGCGTGGCTAGAGGTACTGACCGGTGTTGGTCGCCGTGTCGATGGCGCGGCCGGCCTCGTTGCCCTTCCCGCTGATGAGGGTGCGGATGTAGACGATCCGCTCGCCCTTCTTGCCCGAGATCCGGGCCCAGTCGTCGGGGTTGGTCGTGTTCGGCAGGTCCTCGTTCTCCTTGAACTCGTCGAGGCACGCCTGCATGAGGTGGCCGACGCGCAACCCGCCGGTGCCCGTCTCCAGCCGCTCCTTGATCGCCATCTTCTTCGCGCGGTCGACGATGTTCTGCAGCATGGCGCCGGAGTTGAAGTCCTTGAAGTAGAGGACCTCCTTGTCACCGTTGGCGTAGGTGACCTCGAGGAAGCGGTTCTCCTCGCTCTCGGTGTACATGCGCTCGACGGTGCTCTGGATCATCCCGGCGATCGTCGACTCCCGGTTGCCGCCGTGCTCGGCCAGGTCGTCGGCGTGCAGGGGCAGGTCGGGCACCAGGTACTTGCTGAAGATGTCGCGGGCGGCCTCGGCGTCGGGCCGTTCGATCTTGATCTTCACGTCGAGCCGGCCGGGGCGCAGGATCGCCGGGTCGATCATGTCCTCCCGGTTGGAGGCGCCGATGACGATGACGTTCTCCAGCCCCTCGACGCCGTCGATCTCGCTGAGCAGCTGCGGCACGATCGTCGACTCGACGTCGGAGGAGACCCCCGACCCGCGGGTGCGGAAGATCGAGTCCATCTCGTCGAAGAACACGATGACCGGCGTGCCCTCGCTCGCCTTCTCGCGGGCGCGCTGGAACACCAGGCGGATGTGCCGCTCGGTCTCCCCGACGTACTTGTTGAGCAGTTCGGGGCCCTTGATGTTCAGGAAGTAGGACTTCGCCTGGTTGACGCCCTCGCCGCGCACCGCGGCGACCTTCTTCGCCAGCGAGTTCGCCACCGCCTTGGCGATGAGCGTCTTGCCGCAGCCGGGCGGGCCGTAGAGCAGGATCCCCTTCGGCGGGCGGAGCTGGAACTCGCGGAACAGGTCGGCGTGCAGGAACGGCAGCTCCACGGCGTCGCGGATCTGCTCGATCTGCCGCGAGAGGCCGCCGATGTCCGCGTAGTCGATGTCGGGGACCTCCTCGAGGACGAGCTCCTCGACCTCGCTCTTGGGGATCCGCTCGTAGACGTAGCCGGACCGGCTCTCCAGGAGCAGCGAGTCACCGACGCGCAGCGGCTGCCCGGCGAGGGAGTCGGCCAGGTAGACGACGCGCTCCTCGTCGGTGTGCCCGATGACCAGCGCCCGCGGCGTGACGCCGTCGACCGGCTCGAGCAGCTCCTTGAGCATGACGACGTCGCCCTGGCGCTCGAAGTCGCGCGCCTCGACGACGTTCATCGCCTCGTTGAGCATGACCTCCTGGCCGGCGCGCAGGCCCTCCACCTCGACGTTGGGCGAGACGGAGACCCGCAGCTTGCGGCCGCTGGTGAAGACGTCGACCGTGCCGTCCTCGTAGGAGGTGAGGAAGACGCCGTAGCCCGACGGCGGCTGGCCGAGCCGGTCGACCTCCTCCTTCAGCGTCACCAGCTGCTCGCGGGCGTCCCGCAGCGTGCCGGCCAGCTTGTCGTTGCGCTCGGAGAGGAAGGCCGCGCGGCCCTCCGCCTCGGCGATCCGCTCCTCCAGCGCGCGCACCTGGCGCGGGCTGTCGGCCACCTTGCGGCGGAGCAGGCCGATCTCTTCCTCGAGGTAGGAGATCTGGCTGAGCAGCGAGGCGACGTCACGCTCACGCCGCGCCCTCAGCTCGTCAGGACCCAGGCCCATCACGCACCTCCGCACTGTCGGGGGAGCCAGGACGCAAATCTATACACGCGGGCGGACAGTTCGCCGTGGGCTCGCGGAGGTCGTGGCGGGCTGCTACGGGCCCGCGCGGCACTCGCTAGTCGACCAGGTCCAGGGCCGCGCCGACCAGGGAGTCGACGTCGAGACCGTGGTAGCGGTACACGCTCTCCAGGTCACCGCTCTGCCCGAAGCGGGTGACGCCCAGGTGCGCGGCGGGCGCGCCCCGGACCCCGGCGAGGAACGCCAGCGTGTGCGGGTGCCCGTCGAGGACGGTGACCAGCGGGGTGGCGCGGTCGGCCGGGAACACGCTGTCGAGAACCCACGGCGAGGCCTCGTCGAGCCCCCGCCGGGCCTGCGCCGCGCGGAACAGCAGCCCCGGGCTGGTGACGACGACGACGTCGGCCGGGAAGCCCAGCCCGTCGAGCCGCTCGGCGGCCGCCAGCGCCTCCGGGACGACCGCGCCCATGGCGGCGAGCGTGACCGCCGGGCGGGGCACCCGCCGCAGCGGGTAGGCGCCGGCCACGACCTGGCGACGGCGCCGCTCGCGGGCGGCCGGGTCGTCCGGCACGGCGGCCAGCGCCTGGTCGACCGGGCGGGTGGAGAGCCGCACGTAGGCCGACCGCCCGCCCGGGCGGCCCATCTGGCCGAGCGCCGCGAGCAGGCACCACTCCGCGTCGAGGGCGAACGCGGGCTCGTAGGAGAGGCAGCCGGGTTGCTCCAGCCCGATCGACGGCGTCTTGATGGACTGGTGGGCGCCGCCCTCGGGGGCCAGGGTCACGCCCGACGGCGTCCCGACCAGCAGCGACTGGCCGCCGGCGTAGACGGTGAACGACCACGGCTCCAGCGCCCGCTCCACGAACGGGTCGTAGAGGACGCCGATCGGCAGCAGCGGCTGCCCCCACCGCGACCAGGTCGCCCCGAGCTCGCCGATGGCGCCGACGAGGTTGGTCTCGGCGATGCCGAGCTCCACGTGCTGCCCCGAGGGCCGCTCCCGCCAGTGCAGGATCGTCTCGGGGTCGTCGGCGAACCAGTTGCGGCGGTCCTCGTGCGACCAGACGCCGACCTTGTTCACCCAGCCGCCGAGGTTGGTCGAGCTGGACACGTCGGGGCTGACGGTGACCACCCGCCGGCCCACCTCCGGCGCGGCCCGGTTCAGGTCGAGCAGCGTGCGCCCCAGCGCGGCCTGGGTCGTCGCCGTCCCCGAGGGCGTGCGGCCGAGGTCGGTCGGGACGTCCGGCGCGCCGGCGTCGGCGGCGGGGGTGCGGGCCAGCCGGGCGGCGGTGCGGGCGAGCAGACCGGCCGGGGCGCTGCCCGGCGGGAAGCCGGCCCACGGCTGCGTCGGGTCGACGCCGACGCGCGCGGCGAGCTCGTGCAGCTGGGCCTCGGTGAGCAGCGCCGAGTGGTTCTGCGGGTGCCCCTCGGTGGCCAGGCCGTAGCCCTTGAGCGTGTAGGCGATGACGACGGTCGGGCGGGTGTCGTCGATCCGCGCGAAGGCGGACCGCAGCGCGGCGAGGTCGTGCCCGCCGAGGTTGCGCACCGCGGCCAGCAGGTCGGCGTCTTCGACGCCGGCGATCAGCCCGGCGACCGCGGCCGCCCCCGGCCCCTCCCCCGGCAGCTCGCGGCGGACCTCGTCGGCGGTGCGGCGCAGCAGCCGCTGGTACTCGGCGTTGCTCATGCCGTCGATGCGGTCGCGCAGCTCCGCGCCGCCGGGCCGGGTGAACAGCTCCTCGAGCAGCCGCCCGTACTTGACGGTGAGCACCTGCCAGCCGGCGGCGGTGAACATGCCCTGCAGCCGGGTGGCGCCCATGGTGGGGACGACCCGGTCCAGCGACTGCCGGTTGAGGTCGACGACCCAGACCACCTCGCCGAGCTCGGCGACCATCGGGTCGAGCACCGCCTCCCAGACGGCGCCCTCGTCGAGCTCGGCGTCGCCGACCAGCGACCACTGGCGCCCGGTGCCGCCCGCGCCGAACTGCGTGTTGACGTAGCGGCGGGCCAGCGCCCCCCAGATCGGCGCGGTGGCCCCGATGCCGACCGAGCCGGTCGAGTAGTCGGCCGGGACGGGGTCCTTCAGCCGCGACGGGTAGGACTGCAGGCCGCCGAACTCGCGCAGCGTGGTCAGCCACGAGGCGTCGAGCTGCCCGAGCAGGAACTCCAGGGCGTGCAGCACCGGGCTGGCGTGCGGCTTGACCGAGACGCGGTCCTCGGCCGTGAGCTGCTCCAGCCACAGCGCCGTCATGATCGTGACCATCGAGGCGCTGGACGCCTGGTGGCCGCCGACCTTGAGCCCCGAGGGGTTGGGCCGGACCCGGTTGGCGTGGTCGACGACCGCCGTCGCCAGCCACAGCACCCGCTGCTCGATCTCCCGCAGCGCGGCGTCGTCGGGGGCTTCCGTGGGCGGCGTGCTGGGCGCGAGGTCGGTCACGGCGGGCTCCTCCGGGCTCGGGTCAGTGCTTCTGCGCGCGGCGCTGGCGCACCGGGGCGACCGTGCCCTCGGCCAGGCGGCGGGCCGTGACGAGGAACGCGGTGTGGGCGACCATGCGGTGCTCGGGGCGGACGGCCAGGCCGACGGCGTGCCACGGCCGCAGCAGGCTCTCCCAGGCGTAGGGCTCGGTCCAGACGCCCTGCGCGCGCAGCGCCTCGACGTAGGTGGACAGCTGGGTGACCGTCGCGACGTAACCGACCAGCACGCCGCCCGGTCGCAGCGCCGCCGCGACCGTCGGCAGCACCGCCCAGGGCTCGAGCATGTCGAGGACGACGCGGTCGACGACCTCCTCGGCCGGGTGGTCGGCGAGGTCGCCCTGCCGCAGGCTCCAGTTGGCCGGCACCTCCCCGAAGAAGGCGCCCACGTTGGCCCGCGCCACGTCGAGGAAGTCCTCGCGCCGCTCGTAGCTGGTCAGCGAGCCCTCCGAGCCGACGGCGCGCAGGAGCGAGCAGCTCAGCGCGCCCGAGCCGGCGCCGGCCTCCAGCACCCGCATCCCCGGGCCGACGTCGCCGAAGCCGACGATCTGGGCGGCGTCCTTGGGGTAGATGACCTGGGCGCCGCGGGGCATGGAGAGCACGTAGTCGGCCAGGAGCGGGCGCAGCGCCAGGTAACCGGTGTTGGCCGTCGAGTGGACCACCGAGCCCTCGGGCGCCCCGATGAGGTCGTCGTGCTCGATCGCGCCGCGGTGGGTGTGGAACTGCTTCCCGGGCGTCAGGACGATCGTGTGCAGCCGCCCCTTGGGATCGGTCAGCTGCACCCGGTCGCCGGCGACGAACGCGCCCTGCACCGCGGAAGGACCCTCCTGCCCCCCACCGCTCGCAGGCTCGCGGCGGGCTCCTGCAGAGGGGCCATCGGTCGCTGTGCTGGCGTCGAGGTCGGGCTCGGGCTGGGTGTCCACGGGTGACCAGCCTACGGACGGCGTCGGTGTGACCCCGGACGCCGACGCGGCGCGGGCGCTTCGAACTGTCGGAGGGGCGACCTAGCCTCGGGTGCATGACGGCGATGGTGCAGACCGACCTGGCGACCGACGGCCCCGCGGCAGCGGTCGCGCCGGCCGAGGAGGTCGCCCCGCGCCGTCCCTCCCTCTCCCCCAGCCGCGCGGCCGACTTCAAGACGTGCCCGCTGCTCTACCGCTTCCGCACGATCGACCGGCTGCCCGAGCGCAAGAGCCTCGCCGCCGTCCGCGGCACGCTGGTCCACTCCGTGCTGGAGCGCCTGTACGACCTGCCCCCGGCGCAGCGCACCCCCGAGCACGCCTTGGAGCTGGTGGAGCCGGCCTGGGCGGAGCTGCGCGACGAGCCGGGCATCGCCGAGCTGTTCGAGACCGGGCAGGAGGACGGCGCCGAGAGCGACGCGAACGCCCCCGAGTCGGTGGCGGCGTGGCTCGCCTCCGCGGGCAAGCTGGTCGAGAAGTACTTCGCCCTGGAGGACCCGCGCCGCATCCAGCCGGCCGGCCGCGAGGAGCTCGTCGAGGTCACCCTGCCCGACGGGCTGCTGCTGCGCGGCTACGTCGACCGGCTGGACGTCGCCCCGAACGGCGCGCTGCGGGTGGTCGACTACAAGACCGGCTCGATGCCGCGCGAGGCGTTCGAGTCCAAGGCGCTGTTCCAGATGAAGTTCTACGCGCTGGTGCTGTGGCGCACCCGCGGGGTCGTCGCCGCCCAGCTGAAGCTGCTCTACCTGGGCGACGGCGACGCGCTGACCTACGCCCCCGAGGAGGCGGAGCTGGTCCGCTTCGAGCGCACCCTCCTGGCCATCTGGTCGGCGATCGAGCGGGCGGTGGCCACCGGCGAGTTCCGGCCGAACAAGAGCCGGCTGTGCGGCTGGTGCGACCACCAGGCGCTCTGCCCGGAGTTCGGCGGCACGCCCCCGCCGTTCCCGGCCGAAGCCGCTGCTGCGGCAGGGTGGCGGACGACGCTGCCGGTCACCCCGGTCTGAGCCGCAGCGCGCGGGCGTCGGCATCCGCGCCGCCCGCGCGCCGGCGGATCAGCAGGACGCGGCCTCCCGGGCGGCGAGGACGCCGGCCAGCTCGCCCACGCCCGTCCCGGCCAGGGTCTCCACCAGCGTGAGCCCGGGCGCGGGCGGCACCGGCTGCATCGCCGGAACCCCGAGCACCGCCATGCCGGCGGCCAGCCCGGAGGTCACGCCCACCAGCGAGTCCTCGACCACGACACAGGCCGACGGCGCCACGTCCAGCGCGGCGGCCGCCTGCAGGTAGGGCGCCGGGTCGGGCTTGCGCGCGGACACCTCGTCGCCGCACACCGTCACGTCGAACGGGCTGCCACCCAGGTCCGCGGCGATGCTGCCCAGCACGATGTCGGCGAGCCGGCGCGGCGTCGTCGTCACCAGCGCCGTGCGCACCCCCGCGGCCCGCACGGCCGCCACCAGCTCCCGGGCCCCGGGCTGCCAGGTGACGCCCGAGCCCATGCGCTCGGCGACCCGCTCCTCCACCCACCGGGCGTCGGCCTGCAACTGCTCCTCCGAGCGGACCACGCCCAGGTCGGCGTGCAGCACCTGCATCGAGCGGCGCATGCTCGTCCCGACGGTCCGGGCGCGCGCCTCGGGTGACATGCGCCCGCCCAGCGACGCGGCGAGCTCGAACATCGCCTCGCCCCAGTACTCCTCGGTCTGCACCAGCGTGCCGTCCATGTCGAACAGGACGGCGGCGAGCTCGTTCGGCATCAGGGTTGCGACGTTCCTTCGCGACGGGTTCCCGGCCGCGCGGGGGCACGGCGGGGACGGGTGGAGCAGACCTCGACCGTCCCCGGCGGGCGTCCACGCGGTGGGTGTTCCGCGCGGCCGAGTCTCCCAGCACCCACGGACCGCAGGGGACGGGCCCCTGGAGCCGGCCCCCTCCTCCGGGTCAGGCCGGTCACGACGGCTCCAGCAGTCCCGATCGCCGGCCGATGACGGACCGGTGAGCGCAGTGTCGGCCGAGCCGGTCACCCGGGACGTCGCCTCCCCCCGGGCGATGGCGCGGACCCTGGCGCTCTTCTACGTCGCCGGCGGGAGCACGGCGGTGCTGGCCGTGGGCGGCGGGAGCGACCAGCCCGGGCGCCGGTGGCTGGTCGCCGGGATCGGCCTGCTGGCCGTGGGCGTGGGTGCCGGGATCCTCCGGTGGGACGTCGTCCCGCCGCGCGTCGTGCAGGGCGGCCTGGTCACGGTGGGCAGCTGCCTGATCGGGACGGTCGTGGTCCTCTCCCCCGACGCCGCCACCGCCGTCATCTGCGCGTCGATCAGCGCCTTCGTCGGCGTCATCGCCTGCTTCTTCGCCGACCGTCGGGTGGCCGTGGCGCACGTCGCGACCGTCGTGGGCGTCACCACCTCGGCCCTCCTGCTGCGCGGCGACGCGTCGGCCGTGGCCGCCGCGGCGCTGGCGGTCGTCGTGAGCACCCTCGCCTCCGTGACCCGCGCCCTGGTCCTGCGGGCCTCCGACGCGGGCAGCGACTCGCTCACGGGGCTGGCCAACCGGCGCGCTTTCGACGAGGCGCTCGGTGAGCACGTCCGGCGCCCCGACGTCCCGCTCTCCGCGGCGCTGCTCGACCTCGACCACTTCAAGCAGATCAACGACACCGACGGGCACGAGGCCGGCGATCACCTGCTGCGCCGGGTCGCCGGCAGCTGGCGGCCGGCGCTGCCAGCCGGTGCGCTGCTGGCCCGGCACGGCGGCGACGAGTTCGCCCTCCTGCTGCCCGGGCTGGACGGTCCCGACGCGCTGGCGCTGGTCCGGCGCCTCTGCGCACTCGTGCCGGGCGTCGGCGTCTCCGCGGGTGTCGCCCAGCGCTGCCCCGGGGACTCCGCCGCCCAGCTGATGCGGCGCGCCGACCTGGCCCTCTACCGCGTCAAGGCCGCCGGCCGAGGATCGGCCGCGCTGCACAGCGACGCCTGCCCCGAGGCGAGCCCGTCCCGATGACGCCGGGGACCGCACACCGCCGGGTGGATCAGGCGGGTCGGGTCCCCACCAGTGTCGCGAAGGCGATGACGTTGTCCTCGTAGCTGCGGGCGGAGGAGTCGAAGTCACCACCGCAGGTGATCAGCCGCAACTGCGCGTCCTCGGTGTTGCCGTAGACCGCGAGGGTCGGGAAGTCGTCCTTCGGGTGCCGCTCGACCCGGTCGACGGCGAAGACCGCGACCGTGCCGTCCGCACGGGCCACCTCCACCTCGTCGCCGGGCCGCAGGGCACCGAGGTCGAAGAAGATGCCGGGCCCGTGCTCGGCGGAGTCCACGTGCCCGAGCAGCACGGCGGGCCCGACCGCCCCCGGGGCCGGTCCGCGCTCGTACCAACCGGCCTGGTCGTCGGGGCCCAGCGGCGGGACCTCGACGGTGCCGTCGTCGTTCAGCCCGAGCCGCAGCAGGTCGCTGGTCACGCCGATGGCGGGAACGCTCACCGAGACCGGCTCGGCGGCCTGTGCGGCCTGTGCGGCCTGTGCGGCCGGGGCTGCCGGCACGTCCGGGGCGGCCGGCACGGCGGGCGTCGAGCGCGTGGCCGGTGCCGACCCCTCGGTCGCGGCCGCCGGCCGGGGCGCCTGCCGCTGCCCGCTCACCACCACGGCCAGGGCGACGGCGGCCACGAGGGCCAGGCCCACGGCCAGCGCCATCCAGCGGCGGGTGCTCGGTCGAGGGGCGTCGTGATCGGTCACGCGAGGTCCTCCCGGGAGTGGTGGGCGGGGTGCGGGCCGCGCGGGAGGCGTGCTGCCCCCCGCGCGGCCCGGCGCCGGATCAGGCCTGGTCGGCCTGGCGACGGCGGTAGGCGACGGTGCCCGCGGCGACCGCACCGGCCGCGGCGAGCGCCCCGACGCCGATGGCGGCCTGGTTCTCGGTACCGGCCGTGCTGCCCGCCCCGGTCTCGGCACCGCCGGCAGGGGCGGCGCCCATCTGGGCGGTCTCGAGCACACCGCAGGCCGCCGGGGCGGTGGCCTCCATGGGCAGCGACGGGTCGAGGTCGCTCATGACGTCACCGTCGTAGGCGCCCGAGCCGTCCTTGTCCACGCCGTGGAGCACCAGCACGGCAGTGCCGACCTCGAAGGCCTGGTGCACCTCGTCGCTGACCTCGAAGGTCCGCTCGTAGCTGATCGAGCCGCCCTCGGCGGTCGGGAAGCGGTCGATGGCCAGGCCGCTGTCCGGACCGGTGTCACCGGTCGTGGTCAGCGACGACCCGATCGCCCCGTAGTAGGGGGCGCCCTCGGTGACGCTGACGAAGCCGTCACCGTTCTCGTCGTCCGCGTCGGTGGGGCACGCGCCCTGCGCACCGATGTGGAAGTGCTGGGCGTGCGGCGACCCGGCTAGCAGGCCGGTGGCCTCGATCATCACGGTGGCGGTGTTGCCGTCCAGGGTGACCATGCCGGTGCCCGCAACCCCGGATGCGTTGAGCGCGGCGAGGTCGGCCTGGTAGCTGTGCGGGCCCTCGTGCGCCGAGGCGGTGGAGACGGCCAGCAACGGGAAGGCCGCGGCGGCCAGGGCGACGGTCGGGAGTGCGAGTGCCTTGCGCAAGGTGTGCTCCTCGTGGTCGGAAGGGGGCGGCGGTCGGCGACCGTCCGCCCGTCGTGCCGGCCGGTGCGTCGTGCACCGACCGTGGTTCCGGTCCGGGGACCTGAGCAGCGCGCCGGTCCCCCGGCGCCTCGCTGCACGTCCTGCATTCGGAGGCCGGCCCGGGATCGGTTCACCCCGGTTTTGGGGAGGCCGTGACCCCGTGGGTGGTGGTCGACCGGAACGGCCCGGTGCCGGAGGCTGGCCGTGCCCCGGGCAACCGGAAACCCCGCTGGGAACGAAGGACGGGCATGACTGCTTCGCGACAGGTCCACCGGCGGAGGGGGGCCGCGCTGCTGCTCGCCGTGGTGGCCGGCGTGCTCCTCGTCGGCACGGCCCCGGCCGCGCTCGCGCACGACGGACTGGTGGGCACCGCCCCGGGGGCCGGGACCACCGTCCCCGCGCCCCCGGCCACGGTCGAGCTCGAGTTCACCGGTGCACCCCTCCCCCTCGGCACCCTCGTGCAGGTGACGGACGCCGCCGGCGCCGTCGTCTCCGAGGGCGATCCGGAGATCCGTGGCACACCGTCGTCCAGGCGCTCGCCGGCGAGCTGCCGGCCGGCGGCTACCAGGTCCGGTGGCGCAGCACCTCCTCCGACGGCCACGCGCTGACGGGCTCGTTCGACTTCACCGTCGCCACCGCGAGCACCCCGGCCCCGGGACCGTCGGCACCCGTCGCGCCCGCACCCGTCGCGCCCGCACCCGTCTCGGCCGCACCCGCGGCTGCGGTCGAGGACGTGCAGCCGACGTCCAGCGGCATCCCCGTCGACGGCGTCTGGCTCGCCACCGGCGCGGTCGTCCTCGTGGGGCTCGGCGTCCTCCTGGCGAGCCGGCAGCGCGGGCGCCGGTGAGCCTGCGCGTCGCGCCGGCGCGCGCGGCCGGTGTGCGGGCGCCGCGTGTCCGGCCCGCCGTGGCGCTCGCGGCTGCGTGCCTGGTGGCGCTGCTGGCCGGGGCCCTGGTGGCCGGCGGCGCGGCACCGGAGGCGGACCCGTCCGGGCTCGGGAGCGCCGGTGCGCTGGTCGAGTGGGGGCTGCCCCTGGTGACCCTCGCCGGGCAAGTCGCCGCGGTCGGCACGGTGGGCACGCTGCTGCTCGCCGCCGCCCTGCTCCCCGGCAGGGGCGGTCTGCCTGCGGAGTCCCGCCGGGCGCTGCGTGCGGCGTCGTCGTGGGCGCTGGGCTGGGCGGCGGCGGCGGCCCTGGGCGCGCTGCTCACCGTGAGCCGGCTGCTGGGCGCCTCCCCCACCGCGCTGACCTGGGCTCCGCTGCGCGTCTTCCTCGAGGACACCGGCGCCGGGCGGGCCGCCCTGCTGGTCGTGGCGCTCACCGGGCTGGTCGGGGTGGCCGCCCGACGGTGCACCGGCGTCCCGGCCGCGCTCGCGCTGCTGCTCGTGGCGGGCGCCGCGCTGGTCGTCCCGGTCGTGCTCTCCGGCCACTCCGCCGCGGCGGAGGACCACCTCCTCGCGGTCACGACCCTCGGCGTCCACGTCGTCGCGGCGACGGTCTGGATCGGCGGCCTGCTGGCCCTCCTCGTCCACGCCCGCCACGGCGCGGCGGCGCGGGTGGCGGCGCCCCGGTTCAGCCGCCTGGCGCTGGGCTGCTTCCTCGCCGTCGCCGCCTCGGGGGTGCTCGGCGCGGGGCTGCTGCTCGGCGGCGCCCCGGGCGCGCTCGCGGCGCTGGGCACCGGCTACGGCGCCCTGCTGCTGGCCAAGACCGCCGGGCTGACCGTCCTCGGCGTCATCGGCGCGCTGCACCGCCGGCACACGCTCCCCCGGCTCGGGGTCGGTGACGCCCGGGAGTTCCGCCGGTTCGCCGTGGGCGAGGCCGTGCTGATGCTCGCGACCGTGGCGCTGGCCGTCGCGCTCGCGGCCTCACCGCCCCCGGCAGGTGCCGGCCACGCGGCCGCGTCCACGACCGCGCCGGCGGCGGGCGCCGACCCGATGGCCGGGCACGACCACGGCGAGCTGTCGGTGGGCGTGCTCGTCGACGACGACCGCTTCCACGTGGCCGGCCCGGTCGCACCGGGTGCCCGGGTCACCGTCTTCAACTCCTCCGCCGCGGAGGTCACGCTGACCGCGGCCGACGGGTCCTTCGACGTCGTCGTCCCGAGCGGGACGCTGACCACCTTCCTGGCCCCGGCCAGCAGCGCC